>NZ_MRCT01000059.1 GCF_002208625.1 Methanobrevibacter sp. 87.7 | reverse complement strand
ATTTTTATTTCTATTAATTAAAACAAATATGTGTAGTAATACCACATTATATTTTTTTATTACTTAATTTATTGAAATATTTTGAAAAAATACTGAAATTTAATGAAATTTTAAGATTTTTTAACATATACCTCATTTTTAATATTTCTTTTAAATATAAAAATATGATTTTAAATATTTATATTTTTCTAAATAAAATTAAAATATTTTATTATTAACTTTATAATTTTATTTTATTTATTATTTTTAATTTTAAGCTTATAATATTCTTTTTTAAAAAATATAAATGTGTAGTATTAACACACATATATATAATATTTTCTTCTTGAAAATTAGAGGTAAAGTTTATATTAATAGAAAATAAATTTGTATATTGTACACATGGTAGATAATATGCCGAAACATATAGCATCTGGTTTGAAATATTTAGCTGCAGTTAAGTTAAGAAGTAGGGACTATACCCAAAAAGAAATAGCAGAAAAATTAGATATAGACCGTTCAACAGTTTCTCATTATTTAAATGGCCGAAATCTTTCTTGGAAGTCTATAGAAGTTGCAAACACTATTGTAAATATGTGTTCAAAGGATTTTCTTGCTATGGTGCAGGTTTTATTTTTAGACTTAGATAAAATTCGTACAATGGTTTTAATTTTAAGACCAAATAATTATGAAGGATTAATTAAAAATTCATGTATCGGTTGTGGATTGTGTGTAGATTTATGTGTAATGAAGGCTATTAAATTAGATTCATTAAAAGCCAAAATACAAAATGACTTATGTTGTGGTTGTCTTACTTGTGAAGAAGAATGTCCAACAAGGTCCATTCGAATTTTGGAGGTTAATAAATGATCAAAAATGAGAAAGAAATTAAAGGTAATAACTTTAATATAACAAGATCAGCAGAAGAATTACGTACTCTTTCTTTTAACGATCATGTTTGTATTGGTTGTGGAATTTGTGAATCCACTTGTCCTGTAAGTGCTATTACTCTTGATGGTGTAGCTAATATTGAACGTAATTACTCAGGAATTTATTTCAGTGGTCACGATAAAATTAAACAAAATAATGTATTAGAAACTAACAAATCTGGAAAACTCACTAGACTTACAATTGATGAGAATAAATGTGTTCTTTGTGGTATGTGTAGTGGATTATGTCCTGCTAATGCATTAACATTAAGTATTAATGATGAACCAATTAGAAACATTGATGCGTACCCTAGTTACAATGCTTATGCTGAAATAGATGATGATGAATGTATTTACTGTGAAAGATGTGAAGCTGCTTGTCCTAGAGATGCAATTACTGTAACAAGAAAATTACCAGATCGTTCTAAATTAGTCACTGGTGAAATTGAAGTAATTGAAGAAGAATGTATTCACTGTGGTGTTTGTGAAGAATTATGTCCTGCAGATGCAATTGACGTAGTAAAAACCATTGGTGAAGAATCTATTGAAATTGATACTGATAAATGTGTTTACTGTTTAGTATGTAAAAAATCTTGTCCAGTTAATGCAATTAAAGCATTATGCAGATTATGTTCTTATGGTGAATATGATTTAAATGATGATGATTCTAAAATTACTGGAGCAACCATTATCGATCAAGAATCATGTATTAAATGTGGTTGGTGTGCAGGAGTATGTCCTACTAATGCTGCAAAAATTAAAAAAGCATTTGTTGGTAAATTAACTGTATATCCTGATAAATGTGGAACTTGTGGAGCATGTGTAGATGTATGTCCATGTAATGCTTTATCTTTCCCAACTACTAAAGGTGCAATAAGAGCTATACAAATTGTTGCAAATGATGATTATTGTATTAAATGTGGAGCATGTGCAAGAATCTGTCCTAATGATGCTATAGAAGTAACAAGAACTGGTATTGACTATACTGCTACTGATTCCCAATCTTGGATAGACGCATTAGAAGCTTTAAAAAATTAGGTGATATTATATGGAACTTAAAGTAAATCAAGATAATTGTTTAGGATGTGGTGTCTGTGTTGTAGCATGTCCTGTTAACGCTTCTATTAGTCCAGAAGTTGCTGGTGGACACGGTTCTAAAACTACAGAAACTATTATGATGGTAGAAAATGGTTTTATTAAATTATTTTCACCTGAGAAATGTGAAGAATGTGGAACATGTCAAATGTTCTGTCCAGTAGATGCAATTTGGTTAGAATAAGGTGATAATTATGCATTATGCAAATACTTACTTAAGCAAACCAGTAGTTGGAGATTTAGATGAATCTTATTCTGAAGATCAAAAAGGAACTACTAAAGTACTCCATTGTATGTTAAATACTGGTTCTGATATTTATCAAGGAGCATGTAAAAAAAGAGGTTCCACTTTAAAAGAAGAATATAAAAATGCTTCAGGAACCTGTTACATGGATCCTAGAGACATGGTTGAATTAGGTGTTAAAAATTGGGATACTGTACTTGTAAAAACTGATTATGGTGAAGTTGTAGTAAATGCAGCAAAATCCAGAGATGCACCTCATAAAGGTACTGTTTTTATTTGTAAAGGTCCATGGGCTAACACTATTGTAAGTCATGAAACTTACTGTTGTTCAGATCCTACTTATAAAGGAATTCAATGTACTGTTGAAAAAACAGATAGAAAAGTTTTATTAATGGCTGATCTCATGAGATTAGTTTATAAAAAATATGTTGATGAAACTGATGATGAAGTAATTGAAAATATGGAATCATTAGGTGAAAGACCTGTTTACAGGGGACGTAAATGGGAGGAATTAGATGAGTTATGAACCACCAATAACCGATTATGATGAAATTGTAGAAAATTGTACATGTGCTTTCTGTGGTTGTAACTGTGATGATTTAGACTACTTAGTTAAAGATGGTCATGTTGTTGCAGTAAGACATGCATGTAGATTAGGTGCAAGTAAAATTATGGAAGATTTAGATCAAAGATTAGTTGTACCTATGATTAGAGGAGACGATGGAGAACTTGAAGAAGTTGATTGGGATACTGCTCTTGATAAAGCAGCTGAATACATCGCTAACTCTGTAAGACCTGTATTTTATGGTTGGTCTGAAACTTCTACAGAATGTATGAAAGAAGGTCTTGATTTAGGTCAATATATTGGTGCAGTTTTAGATAACCAAGCAACAATCTGTCACGGACCTAGTTTACAAGCTGTTCAAAATGCTGGATATCCTATCCAAACTTTAGGTGAAGTTAAAAACAGAGCAGATATGATTGTTTACTCTGGAAGTAATGCTATGAACTCTCACCCTAGACATATGGCTAGATATTCTGTATTCCCTCGTGGATACTTTAGACAAAGAGGAAGATTTGATAGAACTGTAGTTACTATGGATCCTAAATTTTCAGATACTGCAAAAATGTCTGATAAATGGATTGGATTCGAACAAAACGGTGATTATGGATTCTACAATGCTATTAGAGCAGTTATCAAAGGTAAAAAACTTACCCAAGAAGTCATTTCTGGAATTCCTAGAGAAGATATCTATGAATTAGTAGATGAAATGAAACATGCAGAATTTGGTGTTCTCTTCTTTGGTTTAGGTTTAACTCACACTTTATCCAAACAAAGAAATATTGATATTGCAATTAAAATGGTTATGGATCTTAACAAAGAAAGTAAATGGGGACTTACTCCTATGAGAGGTCACTTTAACGTAAATGGTTTCAACATTTTCATGGCATTTGAAACTGGATTTGCATTTGGTGTTGACTTCTGTAGAGGTTATGCTAGATATATGTTAGGTGAAACCAACACTATTGATTTACTTGTTAGGAAAGAACCTGATGTATTCTTAGTTATCGCAGCAGATCCTGGTGCTCACTTCCCTAATGGTGCTAACCAACATTTAGCTCACATTCCTGTTATCCAAATTGATATTCACTGGGGACCATCTACTGAACTTGCTGATGTAGTATTACCTGGTTCATTTATCGGAGTAGAATGTGCTGGTACTAGTTATCGTATGGATGGTGTACCTATTTACATGAAAAAAGCTATTGATAAACCTGAAACCTGTCGTGACGATGAATGGATTGTACGTGAAATAAAAGAAAGAGTTATGAAACTTAGAGAAGAACCTAACGTAGCTCCTAAATACATCCCTAACCCGGCAGCAGAATAGATTAAAGGTGATTAAATATGGAATATATACTTAAAAATGGTATTGTTTACGATCCTGCTAATGAAGTAAACGGTGAGAAAAAAGATGTATACTTCAAAGATGGTAAAATCGTTGAAGATGTTTCTTCTGCTGCAAAAGTTATTGATGTAACTGATAAAATTGTTATGCCAGCAGGTGTAGATACACACGCTCACATTGCAGGACCAAAATTAGTTTTAGGAAGATTATACAGACCTGAAGATTCAAGAAGAGGAGTTACCCAAAAAACTAAAGTAGAAAGAGGAGAATCTGGATTCTCTATTCCTAGTTGTCCTACAACTGGATACAGATATTCAAGAATGGGTTACGGTACAGTTTGTGAAGCAGCTATGCCTCCTTTAGAAGCAAAACACACTCATGAAGAAATTGGAATTATTCCAAACATTGATGTAAACCCATTAACTTTATTTGGTAACAATTGGATTGTAATGGAACTTGCAAAAGAAGGAGATATTGATGGTCTTGCTGCATTCATTTCAGCTTGGTTAAAAATTACTAAAGGATACGGTGTAAAAATTGTAAACCCATGTGGTAGTGAAGCATGGGGTTGGGGTATGAATGTACACGGATACAATGATAGTGCACCATACTTTGATGTATCTTCTAAAGAAGTTGTAAGAGCTCTTGCAAAAGCAAATGAAAAACTTGGTCTTCCTCACTCTATACATATACACCCTAATGATTTAGGACACCCTGGAAACACTCCAACAACTCTTGAAACTCTTGATTCACTTAAAGATATTGTTAAAAGTACTAAAAAATCAGCATCTGTAAGAGATCAAACTGTTCACTGTTGTCACATGCATTTCCATTCTTATTCTGGAACTAACTGGAGAAATGCTGGATCTGGTGCTCCTGAAGTAGCTAAATTCATGAACCATTGTAAATATGCAACTGGAGATGTTGGTCAAGTAACCTTTGATGAAACTACTACCATGACTGCAGATGCACCTATGGAATACGATTTATACAGATTATCTGGTTTAAAATGGGTTAATGCAGATATTGAATGTGAAACTGCTGCAGGTATTATCCCTTGTATTTACTCTAAAAAAGCACCAGTAAGTGCTTTACAATGGGGTATTGGTATGGAATTATTCTTATTAATTGATAATCCATGGCAAATTAACTTAACCACTGACCATCCTAATGCAGGACCATTCACAAGATACCCAAGAATTATCTCTTGGTTAATGAGTGCACCAAAAAGAAATCAAATGATCGAAAGCCACGAAATTCACAAATGGGCTGAAAAAAGAACTATGGTTGCAAGTATTGACAGAGAATATGATTTCTACGATATCGCTACTATTACCAGAGCAGCTAATGCTAAAATCCATGGATTCCATGATAGAGGTAACTTATCTGTTGGTTCTAATGCAGATATTGCAGTATACGATATTAACCCTAATGACTTTGATCCATCTAAAAATCCTGATGCTGTTGAAAGAGCTTTCAGTCGTGCAAAATACACAATTAAAGATGGTCAAATTATGGTTAAAGATGGAGAAATTGTTAGTACTAAACCTTCCCACGTAATTTGGAGTAATGTTAAAGGTATGGAAGAACAAGAAAAAGACATTATTGATAAAGTAATGCCATTCTTTAAACAATACTACTCAGTTAAATGGGAAAACTACAAAGTACACGACCACTTCTTATCTAACCCAATTAGAGTAGATGTAGAATAAATATTAGGGTGATAGAATGAAAACAATAACTTTTGATGTTAAAAAAAGAAATCAAATAGCATTAGAATTCGATGAAATCATTCCTGATACTATTTACACTTGGGAAGCTGAAGACTTCGATAAATATGCTGTTCCTGTAGGAAACTCAAGATTCCCATTAACAGATTTTTTTGATATTACAGTAGAAGGTACTGCTGACTCTCCTGCTGATGTAAAAATGGTCTTTAATGGAGATTGTGGAAGAGTAAAATACATTGGAAATAAAATGAGTGCTGGAGAAATTATCGTAAACGGTGATGCAGATTTACACGCTGGAGCAGAAATGTCTGGTGGAAAAATGACCGTTATGGGTAATGTAGAAGCTCACGCTGGACGTGAAATGTCTGGTGGAGAACTTGAAATCTACGGTAATACTAAAGAATTCACTGGTGCTTCATACATTGGTGAATGGAGAGGTATGACTGGTGGAAAAATTACTGTTCACGGAAATGTTGGAAAACAATGTGGTGAATGTTTAACTGGTGGACATATCCATGTTCTTGGAGACTGTGATATTCTTGCTGGAATCCACATGACTAAAGGTGTTATTGAAATTGATGGTAATGTAAACCGTTGGCCTGGTGGACAAATGAAAAACGGTAACATTATTATCCATGGAAAATTAGGTAGATTACTTGAAGGATTTGTTGAAGAAGATATTGTAACTGATCCTCAAATTGATGGTGAAATTTACAAAGGAAGATATATCTCATTTAAAGGAGATATTGCTTTAAATGGTAAAGGTCACTTATACCTTGATGCTGAGAAAAACAGAGATAAATTATCTGCTTGGAAAGAAACCGATGATGAATATATTAGTCTCGGTGAAAACAGGAAATACAGGTAGATTACTAAATTCACAACTGAAAAACACGAAGAAAATAGATTCTTTCTATTTTCTTAACTTTTTTTATTAGATCTTATTTTTATTATTTAGTTTTTTAGATTTTTTTATTCTTTATTTTTATGATTTTTTTGTTTATTTTTATTGTTTAAATGTTTTAAGTTGTATAATTCTTTATTTTTAGATTTTAAATTTTATTTAAATTTTATGATAATTAATTTATAGATATTTTAATATTTTTTATATAACAATAAGTAGAAATTTAATTATTTTATGAATTTTTAAGTTTAAGTATAAAATTTTAAATAAAATTATATACAATATATTAAGTAAATATAATGCTTATATAATAAAGAGTGTGATAATATGGAAAAAGAAATTAAAATGACTCCTGATGAGGCAGTAGAATATATACGTAATAATGTTAATGTTGGAGATACATTAGAATTATCTTATAACCGTATATTTGCACCAGGTGAAGTTTTAGGTGTAGTTAGTGAAGATTCAGAAACAGGTGAAGGATTAAGAGTAAACCTACAACTTAATGGTGATATTTTAAATCAAAATATTGAAGTTGATTTTAAAGAAATTAAAGATGAAATAGTCGAAATACGTCATATTACTGATGAAGATGATATAACTATTGAATTTTATTAAATTTTTATTATTTTTTTTATTTTTATTATAAAAACTAGTTTTCTATTTTTAACATATACATTAACTTATACTAAAATTGTATTTGAGAATAATATTGTTTAAATTATTAAAAAAGTAAATGTTTTAATTAATGTTTTATGAAAAATTGTATTTTACATATCTTTACTTTTAATTTTTCTTTAGTTTTATTTTTTTATGGTTTTTATTTTTATAAAATTAGTATTTTTTTTATTTGGTTTTTTTATTAATTAATTTTTGTAAAAATTAGTATTTTAAAAAAATAAAGGAAATAATTTCCTTTAATTTTTTGATTTATTTTTCTTAATATCTGGAACATAAGATTTAAGAAGTAATGAAAGACATACTACTGTAACTGAACTGCAAGCCATAGCAAGTGCTGCATATTCTGGTCTAAATAATATACCATAAGAAGGGTATAAAACTCCTGCAGCTACTGGAATGAGTATTGCATTATATGCAAATGCCCAAAATATGTTTTCTTTAATTCTAGTCATTACTTTTTTAGATAATTGAATAGATGCAACAACATTTTCAAGACTACCATCCATTAATACAATATCACCACTTTCCATAGCAACATCAGTACCTTCACCAATAGCAATACCTATGTCTGCACCAGTAATAGCAGGTGCATCATTAATACCGTCACCAACAAATAATACTTTTCCATTATCTAATTTTTGAAGTTCACGTACTTTATCTAATTTTTCATTAGGAAGTACATCACTAATTACATGATCGATTCCAACTTCTGAAGCTACAACTTCTGCAGTTTTTTTATTATCTCCTGTAACCATATATGTTTCAATATTCATGTCATGAAGTTCTTTCATTGCATTTTTTGATTCAGGTTTAATTTTATCCATTAATGTAATTATTCCTTCTACTTCATTATTAATTGCAAGGAAAATAGCAGTTTTTGCATGGGATACAAATTTCTCAAATTCTTCTAAATCTTTTTTAGAAATGTTTATATTATTATCTGTAAGTAATGCTTTATTTCCAGCATATATTGTTTTATTATTTATTTTTCCTTTTAATCCTTTACCAGTAACATTTTCGAAATCATCTACATTATAGATGTCTATATTTTCATTATTACCATATTTTACAATTGCATTTGCAATTGGGTGGTTTGAGTTTTTCTCAATACTTACAATATATGATAATAATTCTTTTTCTGTTATATCTTCTTTTAATGGTAATATATCAACAACTTCTGGTTTTCCTTGTGTTATTGTACCTGTTTTATCAAATACTGCATAGTTTACTTTTTCAGAACTTTCAAGTGTTTCTCCATTTTTAATTAGGATACCATACTCTGCAGATCTACCAATACCTACAGTTACTGCTGTAGGTGTTGCAAGTCCTAATGCACATGGACATGCTACTACAAGTATTGATATTAATGTAGTAAGTGAGAATAGTAAACTTCCGTTAAGTAAGAAGTACCATATTAAAAATACAATAATTGCAATTGTAATTATTGTAGGTATAAATACTCCAACTACTTTATCTGCAAATCCTTGTACTGGAGGTTTTGAAGATTGTGCTTTTTCAACAAGAGTAATGATTTGAGATAATACGGTATCTTTTCCAATTTTTTTAGCTTGAACTTTTAAAACACCATTTTGATTTAAAGTTCCTGAAAAAATATCTGAACCATTTTCTTTAAGTTTTGGTATAGGTTCACCTGTAATCATTGATTCATCAATATATGAACTACCATATAATACTTTAGCATCTGCAGGTATTTTTTCACCAGGTTTAACAAGAAGTATATCTCCAATTTCAATTTTTTCAATTGGTATTTCTTCTTCTTTTATTATATTTCCATTATTGTCAAGTTCAACTTTAGTTGCATTTTTAGGTTGAAGACCAATTAAAGATTTAATTGAAGAAGATGTTTTTCTTTTAGCTCTTGCTTCTAAGTATCTACCAATCATAAGGAATGATGGGAGCATTACTGCAGTATCATATAGCATAAAACTTGAATCAAGAACTATGTTAAATGTTCCTAGAATACTTGAAACATATGCTACAAGAATACCCATTGTATACATTACATCCATATTAAGATTTTTATGGAATAATCCAGTTAATCCTGCTTTTACAATTGGATAAGATACATAAATAAATGGTATTATTGATATTAATAAGGATAGTTCACCCATTGAAAGATAAGGTACCATTACATGTTTAAACATAATGTACATTAATATAGCAGAAAATATTAAACCAACAATTATACGGTTTCTTTTTTGATTAAGATTTTCTTGATATATTTCTTCTTCATCAGTTTCATCAAGGTCTCCTTCTAAACCAAGATATTCAAAACCAAGATTTTCAATAACCTTAATCATATCATCTACTGAAACTTGTGTACTATCATATTCTACTGTAACTATCCCTGTAGTTAAATCTGCATTTACATAGAATATACCTTTAAGTCGAGACATTGATTTTTCAATACTCACTACACAAGATGCACAATGCATACCTTTAGTTCTAAGTTTTACTTCATCTTCACGTATATTGAATCCTAAATTTTTAATAGTTTTATCAATTTCATCCATTGAAACTTGTTTAGAATCCATTGTAAAATGTGCTCTATTAGTATTTAAATCAACATTTACATCACTAATTCCATCTAAACGATTAAGTGATTTATCTATACTAAGAGCACATGATGCACAGTGCATACCTTCAATAGGAAGATCCATAGTTTTTTTCTTTGCCATATACTCACCTCATCATATTTTTTTTATAAATAATATGATTTTACACAGAATTTATAAATATTACTTAAAAAATAATTATTTAATTTAAATTTTGATTAATTTGTTTAAATTGTATAAAAACAATTTTTTTATTTTTTTTTTAAAAATTATTTTATTATAAACAAACAAATATAAGTGGTGTTATATTTTATCTTAAAAAAAATATTCCTTAAAATTTTAAGGAATATAATAATTATTTATTCTACTTTAAATCCTGCTTCTTCTACTGCATCAGCAATATCTTTATCAGAAACTTTGCTTGCATCGTAGTCAATAATTACATTATTATCATCTAAGCTTGCTTTTGCAGAATCAATACCATCTACATCAGTAAGTGATAATTCAACTGCATTTACACAACTAGGGCAATGCATTCCTACAACTTTTACTTCTTTTTTTTCATTTGCCATATCTAACTCTCCTTTATTTTTTTCTTAAGTATGTGTTTTTATATTCACATATTTAAATTTATTTATATATTAATATTATTTATTAATCTTATATCTTATCAAATTAATTTAATAATAAAAAATATTATAAGATTATATTAAAAAGTATTATTATTTAATATTTGTGTTTTAATTTAATTTTTATTTAACTTTAATTGGTTATTTATTTTTTAAAAATAAATTATAAAGAATTAAATTAAATAAAAACTTTTTAAAATGTTTTATAAAGAAAATAGG
>NZ_MRCT01000058.1 GCF_002208625.1 Methanobrevibacter sp. 87.7 | reverse complement strand
ATTTAGCCTTAAATAAAAAAATCTAAAATAATCCTATAAAATAAGTAAAAAATTAATTAAAAATAAAAAAAATCTAAAATAATCCTATAAAATAAGTAAAAAATTAATTAAAAATAAAAAAATAAAAAATGGAATTAAATAATATTAAATCCAATTAGAATACCAATAAGAAGACTAGCAATAATTATTATCCCAATAAGAACTGATGTAAATAATGTAATTAAATAAGAAGTATCCTCAGACAACTTATAAGATAATACCTCTTCAAGCATTTTTCCACCATCTAATGGTTTCATTGGAAGTAAGTTAAATAAACCTACTGAAAGGTTAATTATATAAATCCATTTTAATAAATCCTCTAAACTTAACCAGAACCAAGGTAAAATATCACCATAAGTATTTTTAATATCTTCCTTAATAACAAAATGTTCTTGACATCTAATACCCATATAACCAATAGTTTTATTATTAGGATTTTCACCTAGTTTAAAACTAGATGTTCCTTTATTTGTTTTCAGTTCAACCGTAGTATTAGGAGTTAAATTATAGACAGCATGAACATAATCTGTTGAATTTTTAATAGTTTTATTATTAATTCCAGTTAAAAGTTCTCCTTTACTAATATGACCTACTGCAGGAGCATTAGTTACAACCTGTGTTACTTCAACTCCTTGTTGATCATATACTGCAGGAATTGCACAATTAGCAAGTAATGCAACTAAAAGTAAAGCAACAACTGCAAGAACAATATTTGCCATTGATCCTGCTCCAAGGATTCTAAGTCTACTAAGTTTTGAAACTTTAGATACTTGTTCTTCATCAGGTTCTACAAAAGCACCAGGAATAATAAAAAACAATAATAATCCCATAGATTTAACATCAACATTTTCTACTCGTGCAAGAATACCATGTGAGAATTCATGTACAATAAGTAAAATGATAAGTGCAATAAATCCAGATAAAAATGGAATAAAAATTGGAGAACCTGGGATATCAACACCTGGAATAAGAATAGATACAGATGGAGTTGTTGTAATTGTTCCAAGAGATACTATTAAAAGATATGTCATTAATCCCATAGCACCAAAACATATAACAATACCTATATTCATATACCATTTCCAAAACTTAGGAGCTTTTTTAGCCAGTTTATCTACAAAATCAATAAATTTATGAGTTCTCCACATTATTATTGGAAAACCAAGTTCTAAGTTTGAGTCTTCATGATACATTTTATATAATGCTAAAATGGTCCATACAAAAATAAAACCAATTACATAATACCATATACCATTCACAAATATCACTTATAAAAAATTTAATAAAAGAATATACTTTGTATAATTATAAAAAAATTTAACAAAGTTAAAATATAGTTAATTTTTATGACTTATATTATATAAAGTTTCTAAAGTAAAAAAAAATAAGAATTAAAACAAAACAATTAAAATAAAAAAAATAAGAAAAATGTTAAAACCAATGATAAAATAAAAAAAAATTAAATTAATTAATCAAAATCATATATTCTTAAAATTGTTTGATTTTTAGTATTAATATTTTGATAAGAATATTTATATTCACCTTGCCATGCATCAAAAACTTTTTCATCAATCATATGATGATCTCTTTCTGAAGGACTAAACCATTTATAAGGTAAACCAATAATTGCTCTTTTTGAAATTCTAGCTAATTCTTTAAAAACATCATTCTGTTCACCCATAATACCAAAGTGTTCAAGTACTTGAGATAAAATAACAAGATCATATTCTTTATCTTTAATTGGATAAGGGAATTTAGTACAATCATGAACAATTACTTTATTAACACCAAATGGAAAAAATTCTGAACGATCCATATGATCAATAACATCCTCATTTTCAATAAGAGGTGCTTTATAAGGACCAAATTCTAAAATTTTATGAACATCATCCATTCTAGATAAAACTTCAACCATTTCTTGATAAAATTTATCCCAACGTGAACTATCATAATAAGTATCATCACCAAACTTAGTTAAAACATCATTTTTAGTTAAAAATCTTCCTGGAAAATTACGTGGTGCTTGAATATTTCTTTCAAGTTCACTTACACGATTATTTAAAGAAGAAACCTGTTTTTTAAGGTTATTATTTTCTTTAACTAATTTTTCATGTTCTTTTTTATAATAATTGTAGCTATTACTTTTATTTAAAATAAAATTAAAAAGATTATTTCCCATAATATCGACCTAAAGAATTTATATTAATTTTTACAATAATTCAATAAATCAATTATACTATAATCAAGCATTCCAATTCATTGAATCAAAGAAAATTAAATCAACAGAATCTCCTTTTTCAATACCTTCATTATTTTCATCAATAACAATATAACTATTTGCCTCAACCATACTTCTTATAATACCAGAGCCTCTATTTAAAATATGACGAGCATGAATATTATCTGCATTAGTCCTAATAAAATCAGTACGTCCTAAAGTTGATGGTATTTTTAATTGAGATTCTCTTTTAACTACATTAAAATTATAATCTTTAAGACCTTGCATTCTCATAATATAAGTTCTTGCAAATATATCAAATTGACTCATTGCAGCAACAGGTTGACCAGATAATGTGAAAATAGGAGTATCATTAACAATTCCTGCACCTGCAGGTTTTCCAGGCCTCATTGCAACACCATGGAAAAGAATTTCTCCAAGATCATCTACTGCATCAAGAACAACATCAGCATCACTTACTGCAGTACCACCAGTTGTAATAACAACATCATATTCTTTACTTGCGCTATCAATTGCATTTTTAACTTCATCAAAATTATCATAAGCATGAGATACAGAAACATTAGCACCTGCACTTTTAACTAATGCAGATATTGAATATTTATTAGAATTAATAATTTTAGATTTACTTTCTAAATTTTTACTAGGTTCTACTAACTCATTACCAGTAACAATAAGCTTAACATTAGGTTTTTTATATACTTCAACTTCATTATAACCTGCAGATGCAATTAAACCTAATTCTTGAGGACGTATTAAAGTATTTGCTTTTAATACTAAATCTCCTTTACTAATATCCTCTGATTTAGGACTTATATTTTCACCAGGAGTAACTTGTGAATGAATAGTTAAATTATCTCCATCAGCAGAAGTATATTCAACCATAATTACTGCATTTGCTCCATCTGGTATAGGTGCACCTGTAGAAATAGAAATTGCTTCACCATCATGAATAGTTTTATCTGAAAAATCACCAGCACTAATCTTGTCAATAATTTTAAAATCTTTATGAACATTATTAGATGCACCAAATGTGTTTTCAGCAATTACTGCATAACCATCCATTGCAGATTTATCAAATGGTGGAGAATTATGAAAAGACTTAATATCTTCAGCTAAAACTCTCATATAAGCTTCATCAAGACTTACTTTTTCAGTACTTGTAAATTTTTGATTATTATTAAGTTTAGAAACTGCTTCTTTAAGAGGCATTAATTTTGATAAAAACATTCTACATCCCACATATTATTTTAAAAAAAATAAACTATACTAAAAGAACTTTAAAATTATATAAACTTATAAAGTTTATATTAGAATTAAAAATTTAAATAAATTATATGAAAATTTAAACAATAATCCATTAAATATGTTTATTGTAAAAATCTAATTAAAAAAGAAAAACGATTTTTAAATAATTAAATATAATTATTCTCTAAAATTAAATAACTAAATAATTTTAAAACTTATACAAAGTAATGTTTTATTAAGAATAATAAAATCTTAAAAAAATTAAATAATTAAAAAATTCTAGATAAATCTAAGAATAATTAATTAAATTAAATAAAAATTACATCATATGTTCTTCAATAACACCAGTATATGCATCTTTTAATGAATCAACAGATAATTCAATATTGTTATCAATTTTTAAACTATCACCTTTAACTTCACCAATACATGCTACTGGAACATTGAATTTAGATAATATATCATTTAAAGCATCAGCTTTAACTGTCATTATATATCTACCATGTGATTCAGAGAATAATAAATTACATAAATCCATATCAGAATCTTTAGGTATATTATCTGTATTAATTTCACAACCTAAATTAGATTTTATTGCCATTTCACTTAAAGCAATAGCAATACCACCTGCAGAACAATCATGAATAGCAGTTATATTTTTATCTTGATCATTATCAAGTAAATCTAAAATAGATTTAGATGCATTAAATTCATCATCAATTCTAATTTTTGGAGCATCACCTTGTTCAATATTAAATAAAGTTCTATGGAACTCTGAACCTTCAAGTTCATCAAAAGTTTCACCAATAACTAATATTTTATCAGATTCATTTTTAAACTCAAGTGTTCTAATATTATCAAGTTTTTCAACACCAATTAAACCAACTGCAGGTGTTGGATTAATTTTAGCACCTTCATTTTCATTATAAAAACTTACATTACCACTAATAACTGGTGCTTTAAATTTCTCAGAAATTTGAGACATTCCTTCAATACATTCTTTAAATTGCCATAAAATCTCAGGATTTTCAGGATTTCCAAAGTTTAAACAATCAACAATAGCATATGGAGTAGCTCCAACAGATACAATATTTCTAATACCTTCTGCTACAGAACCTGCTCCACCATCAAATGGATTAAGTTTAGTATGAATAGGATTAGAATCTACAGTTAATGCAATAGCAGTTTCATCATCAATTCTAAGTACTGCTGCATCATCACCAGGTTTTACTGCAGTTCTTAATTGAACTTCATAATCATATTGTTTATAAACCCAAGATTTACTTGCAATATTTGGTGAAGATAAAATTCCAATTAATGCATCTTCAACAGTAATTTTAGGAACTTCTACTTTAGATTCATCTTTAACAGGTTCTTTAACTTCTCTATCAATTGAAGGAGGATCTGAAAGTAAGATTGTAGGAAGATTACATAATTCTTGATTTTTTTCAAAATCTTTAACAATCATATTATGTCCTTCAACAACTTCACCAATAACAGCTGAAGAAATTTCATGTTTATCACAGATTTTAGAAGCTAAATCAACATCTTTTTTATTTAAGACAAATACCATCCTTTCTTGTGATTCAGATAACATAATTTCATATGGAGTCATTCCAGTTTCTCTAAGAGGTATTGCATTAAGATCAACTATTGCACCATTATCACATGCACCAGCAAGTTCTGAAATACAACAAGTTAAACCTCCACCACCTAAATCTTTAACACCTGAAACTTTTATTTTATCCATAATTTCAAGAGATGCTTCAAGAACTCTTTTTTTAGTAAATGGATCTCCAACTTGTACAGCTGGTCGGTCTTCAGTTTCACTATCTGAAGTTAATTCTTCAGAAGCAAAAGTTACACCATTAATTCCATCTCTACCAGTAGTTCCACCCATTAAGAAAAATACATCCCCTACATTAGGTGCTTTACCATAGACAATTTTATCTTTTTCAACAAGACCAACACACATAACGTTTACAAGAGGATTAGTTCTAAATGATTCATCAAATTCAACTTCCCCTGCAACAGTAGGAACACCTACTCTATTTCCATAATCAGAAATACCTTTAACTACATTTTCAAAGATATATTTAAATTTTTGATCTTCTAAAGGTCCAAATCTTAATGGATCAAGAAGGGCTATAGGCATAGCACCCATTGATATAATATCTCTTAAAATTCCACCAATACCAGTACCTGCTCCACCATAAGGTTCTACTGCAGAAGGGTGATTATGACTTTCCATACCTACTGCAAGAGCATATTTATCTGTTATAGATACAAGTCCTGCATCATCTCCAGGACCTAAAATAATGTTTTCACCTTCAGTAAGAAATCTTCTTAAAAATGGTCTACTACTTTTATAAGAACAATGTTCTGAAAACATTACATCTAACATTCCTTCTTCTAAGGAATTCATTTTTCTACCTAATAAATTAGTGATATATTCTACTTCAGAATCCATCAAAGTCATTAAAATCACCGAAATAATTATTATACTCTATTTAAGAAAATATTTAAAGATAAAATAAAATTAAATTTAATCTTTAACTATTTTAATCATTAAATATTCATCTTCAATTTTCCAATCTTTAGTATACTCTTTATTAATATCTTGTTTTTCATTAGATTTAATATTTTTACATTCACCAACATTAATAGTTAAATTGTTAGCTCTAACTTCATTTGAGATTAAATCAATTTGTTTAATAACTAAATCTTTAAATGATTCTGAAGAACTTACAGTAACATTAATATTTGCTTCAACATCTAAATCCATGTCTTTTCTCATATCTTGAATTCTTCTAATTAATTCCCTAGACATAGCTTCTGAAACAATTTCAGGAGTAAGTTTTGTATTTACAAAAACATTTCCTCCTTTAAATTCAGAGGATACAAAATCATCAGGAAGTTCAGTGTCAAATAATACTTCTTCTGAAGATAATTCAATATTTTTTTCATTACCTTGACGGTCAACACCTGAAACAGTAATTGAACCATTATTTTCAAGATTTTCTTTTATAATATTACCATCAGCTTCTCCAAAGTATTTTTTAACAATACCAATATCACCTTTAAGTTTAGGACCTAATATTTTAAGGTTAGGTTTAGCAATATAAGATAATTCATCGAATTCAGAAGAACAGATTACATTTTTAGTATTAGATTGGTCTTTAATTACATCTTCTAAATCTTTAACAGCTGTAAATACTTTTTCATTTCCAGAAACAATAGTAATATCATTTACAGGCCATCTAAGTTTATATCTTGCAACATCTCTTGCACGTATAGATGCATCAATTACTTCTCTTACAATATCCATTTCATATTCAAGATCTTCATCAATTAAATCTTCATTAACTTTCCAATCTTCCATATGTACACTTTCTTTAGAATCTGAAAGATTTCCAACTACAAGATTTTGATATATAACCTCAGATATATGTGGAGTAAATGGAGCCATAAGTTTTATTAATGAAACAATAGCAGTGTATAAACCATAATATGCACCTAATTTATCTGGATCATCACTTTCTACCCAAGTTCTTCCTCTAATTAAACGTACATACCAACGACTTAAATCTTCTAATATAAAATCCATAATTTTACGTGTTGCTTTATGGAAATATAAATCTTCAATATCTTTTGCAACTTCTTTAGTTAATGTATTTACTCTTGAAATAATCCATTTATCTTCTTTTCTTAAATGGATATTATCTTTATTACATTTTTCAGGTTGGAAATTATCTAAAGACATGTAAGTTGTTGAGAAAACATAAACATTCCAAAGGATATTAAACATTTTATTTACATTGTTTAATTCATCCCATACAAATTTAAGATCATCCCAAGGTTTAGATGCCCATAAAAGATAGAATCTAAGTACATCAGCACCATATTTCTCAATAACATCTTCTGGACTTACACTATTTCCAAGAGATTTACTCATTTTTTTACCATTTTCATCTAATACAAATCCATGCATTAAAACATTTTTATATGGAACTCTACCTAAAGAAATTACACCAGTACCTAATTGAGAATAGAACCATCCTCTAGTTTGGTCATGACCTTCAGTAATAAAGTCATATGGATACCATTTATTAAATTTATCTTTTTCATGTGGATAATATAATGAAGCCCATCCTGCAACACCAGAATCAATCCATACATCTAAAACATCAGGAATACGTTTCATTTTTCCATTACATTTAGGACATTCTATTGGTATTTCATCAACAAATGGTCTGTGGACTAATTTACTATCTTCAACATCAGTATCAATAAGAGAATTTTCTTTTAATTCAGCAATAGATCCAATAACTTTAATTTCACCACAATCAGGACATACCCATATAGGTATTGGAATACCCCAATATCTTTGTCTTGAAATAGTCCAATCTTTAGCATTATCTACCCAATCATGGAATCTTCCTTCACCAGCCCATTTTGGAGTCCAATTTACTTTTTCAATCTCAGATAACATTTTATCTTTAATATCAGTAACTTTTAAAAACCATTGTTCTGTAGCACGATATATAATAGGAGTTTTACATCTCCAACAAATACCATATCTATGGTTAATAGTTCCATGTTCATACATAAAACCTTTAGATATTAAATCATCAATATTTGGATTGTAAGATTTTGTGTATTTACCTTCATATATTCCAGCATCCTGATTAAAATTACCACTTTCATCTACAGGACAGAATATAGGAAGATTATATGTTTTACCAACTTCAAAATCATCAGGACCATGACCTGGAGCAGTATGTACACAACCAGTACCTTCACCTAATTCTACATGATCACCAGGTAAAATAGTATGTACATTTTCTAATGCATCAAATTCTTTTTGTTTTGGAATTTCATCTAAAAATGGATAAACATATTTTAAACCAAGTAAATCTGAACCTTTAACTGTTTTAATGAATTTATAATTAATAGTTACTTCTTTAACTATTTTATCTTCTTCATCTTCATTTTCAGCAGGGATTTTATGTTTATGTGTTGTTTTTTCATATCCTAAAACATCTTCTACTAAATCTGCAGCTAAGATATAAATTTCACCATCTTTTTCAACAAATTTATAATCAAATTTAGGATTTACACAAATAGCAAGATTTGCTGGAATAGTCCATGGAGTAGTAGTCCATACTAAAACATACTCTTTAAGTCCTTCTGGATTTTCTTCACTTGATAATAATGGTTTTTCAAGAGGGAATTTAAGATAAATAGAAGGATCTTCTTTTTCTTCATAATCCATTTCTGCTGCAGCAAGTGCAGTCTCACAATGAGGACACCAACTAATTACACGTTTATCACGAGTAAGCAAATTTTGCTCATTAGCTTTTTTTAAAGTCCACCATGCAGACTCCATATAATTTGGATCTAAAGTCATGTATGGATCATCCCAATCCATCCAAACACCAAGAGACTTAAATTGTTCAGTCATTGCAATTTTATTATTAAAAGCAAATTCTTGACATTTGTCTACAAAAGTAGAAATACCTATTTTAGATTCAATTTCTTGTTTACTTTTAATTCCCATTAATTCTTCTACTTTATGTTCAATAGGAAGACCATGCATATCCCAACCTGCTTGTCTTCTTAATGAAAAACCATTCATACTTTTATAACGTAATAAAGTATCTTTAATAACTTTATTCCAAGCAGTACCTAAATGTATTTTACCACTACAATATGGAGGCCCATCAAGAAAAGAGTACTGTGGACCATTTTTCCTTATTTTATTAATTTTAGCAAAAATATCTTTATCTGTCCAAAATTCATGTACAGATTTATCTATTTTAGCAAATTCATATGACTTATCTGCCTCTTTTATTGGCATAAACTTTCTCCTTTTAATAAATATTAAATTAAAAAAATATATAAAAAATTAAACTATAAAAAAAATTTAAACTACTAAAAATTAATAATAGAATCATAAAGACTTAAATTTCTACTTAATACAAAAAATAAACTAATTTACATTAGGATAAAATCTATTCTTTAAAAATAAATAAAATCCACTAATTTCACAAGAAAAATACCTTTACTATATAATAATTAGTAGCTAATAAATTCAATATTAAATTTATTATAAATTAATAAACTCTTAAAAATTTTAAGAGTATTTAATTTATAAAAAATATTTCAACCTAAAAAGACAATGAATGAAAACTTCAATTATATTCAAGAAGTGAAAAAAATGAAATATAATAGTTTAGAAAAGTTATCATTTAATCAAAGCTAGAACCTAGAAAGTTTTAGCTTTACCTTTAACAACATCTTCTGTAATAACTGATATATTTTCAAGCCATGAATCAATAATGTTTTCAACTTTACTATTTACATCATCTAATTTGTAACCGTCTTCTAAAATTAATTGAGAAGTAGCAGCTCTAGGTTGATCAATAGGTTTACCAATTTGACTTAAAATCATTAAGTTAATTTGTTTTACTCCTTCAACATTTTCTACAACATCATTAGCAATTTTATTTGAAAGTAAATTATAAATTTTACCAACGTGGTTAATAGGGTTTTTACCAGAAGTTGCTTCCATAGACATTGGTCTGCATGGAGTAATAAGACCATTAGCTCTGTTTCCTCTACCTACTGAACCATCATCACCCATTTCTGCAGAAGTACCGGTAACTGTTAAGTAGTATCCAGATTCATCTTTTTTACTATCATCATCAGCAGTATTTACAAATACATTAACAGGACGATTAGTATATTTAACTGCAAGATCTGAAACAATATCTTTTAATTCTTCTCTAATGGAAATATATGCATCTCTATCATCAACATATTTAGAAACCATTGCACAACCAATAGTAAGAGTAATATCGTCTTTTTCTCTTAATCCCATAACTTTAATATCTTCACCAATAGCAGGATGTTTTGCTTTGAAATCTTTAGAATTTAAAAGATTTTCAGTTTTAGTAACAATTGTTTCTACTTCTGAAAATGGAGCATAACCTACACCAAATGAAGTATCATTACTTGAAACTGCACCTTGTCTTGAGAAAACATCTACAAGATCTCCAGAACCTTGACCAATTTTACATTCAACAACAGTATCTGCTTCAACATCAAGGTTAATAATTGTTTTATCTAAGAATTCTTTTGCAGATTCAATAGCAACTCTTTCAAGAGGGAATTTAATTCCATCATATTCATGGACTCCCCTACCAGTTAAAAGAATATCAATAGGTTTTAATATTTGTCCTCCACCAAAATGAGGATCAGATTCACCAGCAGTAATTTGTACTTCATCAGTATTATGGTGAAGAATTCCACCAAGTTCATCCATATACATTTCACATAATGCATGACTTACTGTTTCACCTAAACCATCACTAATACTATCTGGATGGCCTATTCCTTTCCTTTCAACAATTTCAATATCTAAATCTTCAATATATTTTTGATTTAATTCTTCGACTATTATATTTCTCATTTAATCACATCAAAATTTTTTTAGATAATTAATAACATTTATAAAATAAATTTAGCTGAATTTTAAAATTTTAAAAAATTCAATTATTATATTTTTATTTTTCATCAATAAAGTATATAATAATT
>NZ_MRCT01000057.1 GCF_002208625.1 Methanobrevibacter sp. 87.7 | reverse complement strand
CTTAATATATTATATAATATAAATTTATATTTATTATTAAAAACTTATTTTTAGGAATACTTTATAAAATTTAATTATTTAATAATTTTATTAATTTTTAATTAAAAATAAAGAATTTAGGTGTAATAATGAAAATATCTTATCAAAATCAAAAAGAAGAAATAATAGAGGTTATTCCAGAAACATTAGATGATCTTTGGCATTTATCTCATATTGTTCGGAAGGGGGATTTTGTTACATCTAAAACAACAAGACGTATTCAAGACACTTCTGGTGATAAAATTAGAAGTGATAGAGGAGTTAAAAAAACATTTACTCTTGAAGTTCAAGTCGAATCTGTAAGTTTTCATATGTTTACTGGTAAATTACGTCTTACTGGTTCTATTACAAAAGGTCCAGAAGATTTAATACCTCTTGGATCTCATCATACTATTGAAGTTAAATTTAATATTCCTCTTAAAATTAGAAAGGAACAATGGTCAAAATGGGATACTCAAAGACTTCAACAAGCAGTAAAAGCTTCTAAAAAATTATCTGCAATTATAGTTCTCATTGAGGAAGATACAGTAACTTTTGGTTTAATACGTCAATTTGGTATTGAATATTATGGTCCAGTTTATGGAAATATTTCTGGTAAAAGAATTGTTAATAAAAATAGAAATAAAGAAATTATTGACTTTTATCAAGATATTGTTAAAACTATATACAAATATAAAGATATTCAAAGTATTGTTATTGCAGGTCCAGGATTTGCTAAAAATGACCTTTTTAAATTCCTTCAAGATAATTATAAAGATCTCGCTAAAAAATCTATTGTTGAATCAACAGGTTCTGGTGGACGTGTAGGTATTCAGGAAGTTCTTAAAAAAGGAACTGTTGAAAAATTAACTACTGAAAATAGAATAGCATTTGAAATGAAAGATATTAATGATTTACTTAAATTATTATCTAAAAATTCTGATATTGTTGTTTATGGTATTAATCAAACTAAAAACGCAATTAATATGGGTGCAGTTAAAAAATTAATGGTTCTTGATGTATATATGAAAGATGAAAATATTGAAAAATTAATGAATCTTACAGAAAATATGGGTGGAGATGTTACTATTATTAGTAGTGAACATGATGGAGGTAAACAGCTTGATGCTTTAGGTGGAATGGCTGCTATCTTAAGATATCCTATTTCCTAATTTTTTATTATTTTAACTATTTACTAGTTTTTGTTTATTTTCTTAATTTTTTAGATATTTAATAATTTTATTATCTTAAAGAATATGTAAATTATAATTTTTATTTTCTTTTTTTATTTTATATCATATTTTTTTTATTATTTTTTGTTTTATTGTATATTGATTTTGAATTTTATTTTAAATATTTAAAAAATGTTATATAATATTAAGACTATAAATAAAATATTAAAAAGTTTTTATAAAAATTTAAAAGACTATTTTTAATTTATATAATCATATATTCTATTAATTTTTTATAAAAAAGGATTAAGATTATTATGTATATGGGAATTATAAATGCATTAATTACAGTATTTATATTAACATTCATTGGAACTGGTGTAATAGATATTGTTTTTAGACGTTTAGGAGAAAAAGGATATATTAAGAATCTTTACCCTAATGTAAGAGGAGGAACTCCTAGAGCTGTAGGTATTATTTTATTTCTTGTTTTAATATTTTATTTACCTTCAGGATATAATGATCTCGTTCTTATAATGGGATTATTTGCATTAGTAGATGATTTATTAGGAAGGAAAACTATTGGAATGTCATCTATGGAATGGGGTCAGCTTTCTCGTGGAATTGGTATGATTTGTGTAATGATTGCTGGTTTTTATTTAGGTTTAGGTATATCTTCAATATTTATTGCATTATTAATTCAACCAGTTAATATATCTGATATGCAACCAGGATCAACTTGTATTGTTACAATTATTTTAAGTGCTTTAGTTGCAATCTTAATGGTATTACTTAATAGACCAATGGTTGAAGAAATTCCAGCATTTTATACACCTCTTTTAATTCTTGTAGCAACAATTGCTTACTCTCCACTTGACTTTTCTGGTAAAATTATGTTAGGTGAAGTTGGAAATCATAGTTTAGCTATTGCTTTAGGTCTTTCATTTTACATGCTTGGAGGACTTCCAGCTGTAATAATATTCTTTATTATCACAACATTCTTAATTGCATTTGTAAGGAGAAATACATTAAAAACATTCTTTGTAAGAAAAATGGAATTATATAATCCTGTATTTATGGATTATGTTATGGATGTTTTAACTGGTGGTGGACTTGGAGATTATATTAGAAAATTAATATGGAAAGATAAACAACCTGAAACAAATAATAGTTTAGCTATTTCTTTAGGTGCTAAGAGATTATTATTTAATCCAGAAGCACATAGGATGGAACGTTTAGATTATTAATCTTTCTTTATTTAATTTTTAATTATTTATCTCTTTTTATTGAAAATCTTATTTTTTATCAATTTTATAATATAATTTTATTTTTTTTACTGTTTTTTGGTTTTTACTGTTTTAGTATTTAGTTTGATTTTTCTTATTGTATTTAGTTTTATGAAAATTTTTTATTTAGTTTTAATTAAGAATTATTTTAATATATTAAAAAGAATAAATTATAATTTAATTAAAATGTAAAATTATGGTAGATTATATGAAAGCATTAGTTGTTATTACTGGTAGAGGTTTAGGTGGAGATGCAGTAATTGGTATGAATATTATTAAATCTTTAGAATCTAAAGGTTTTGATTGTGAACTTGCACTTGACTCTAGTGCTCCTGGAATTTTATTTGAGAAAAATGGATATTCATGGTATAAAATTTCAATTCCTCAAGCAGGAGGGCATGCAGCAAATAAAATTACAACTATTAAAGCAGGTCTTAAAACTATTGGTGCTGTATTTAAATGTAGAAATCTTATTAAAAAAGTAAAAGCAGATATTGTTGTAGGTGTTATTGGTGGAGGTGCAGTTGTAGGTTGTTTAGGTGCTAAACTTGCTAAAGTTCCTGCAGTTGGTGTTTTAAGTACTCCACTTGATACAAAAGTATGTACTAAACTTAATACATGTATTGTATTTCCAGAAGCACATATGTTTAGACAAAGTGTTATTCCAGAAAATGTTTATAGATCCTATTTCCCAGTTGCTCCAAATATATTAAAAGGAAATAAAGAAATAGGTTTAGAAAAAATCAAAGAACATTGTAGAAAAGAAAAAGAGAAAAATCCTAATGCAATTGATTTTGATGAGAATAAAAAAACAATTCTATTTTCATCAGGTTCTACTATCTTTGAAAAAATGGCTAAGGCAGTATCTGATTATTCAAAACTTACAGATAAATATAATATAATTCTTGTTGGTCTTCCATTAAAAGAAGAATATTATGATTGGTTTGATGATGAATCTATGATTTATCTTAGTTATATTGATTGGATAAAAGATTTATATGAAATTATTGATCTTGCTGTATTAACTGATGACGGTATGATGCTTCAAGAAGCAATGGTATGTAATCTTCCTTCAATTGCATTATTAAGAGTAAAATATGGTAGATATCATGATATGGCTGATGTCTTTGAAGGTGCTGTATTTGAAGCAAATAATGATAATTTAAGTAATGTTATTGAAAATGTAATGAATAATCTTTCTGAAGTTAAATTAAAAACTAAAGATTATGGTGAAAAAATTATTAATTCATCTGAAAATATTGCAAATATTATTTTAAATGAATATAAAAAAAGTAATTAGATTATAATATTTTAGCTATTTTTTAGAATTAGGTACTTATTTATATGGAATATAAACTTAGTACCTATTCTATAAATTCCTGTTTTTAATGTATTATTTATTAATTTTTGAATATAATTATTAATAATGTGCTTATTTTAATACATATATTTCATTATTTTAGATACTGCATCAGTATTTGGATGAACTTCAATAAATTCATCAAAGTTTTCCATATCTTCTCCAATATTCATAAGTAATGACATATAAGCAACATCACTTAATGATGATGGAGAAATAGAGTATACCTCTTTAACTTCTTTTGTGTTTTTATCAAATCCTATTTCTGTAAATCCAGTATGTCCATTTAATATATTCCAAAAGGTTTCTGGTCCTGCAAGTCCTGGAATACCAATACTTGAATTATTTTCTGAATTTTTATTATTGTTTATGAAACTAACTGGCATATCTAATGTTATTGATTGTGGAATATTATTGTATTTTACTATTTGTGATAATCCTGCCATGTTTCTTGCAGCAGTTATACCTTCCATTCTTGCAACAGGAGTTAAATTATATCCTCCAGTAACATCACCTGCAGCATAAATGTTATCTACATTAGTTTTCATCATATTATCTGTTGCAATTGAATTATCTGGATTTAATTTAACTATATCTTTAACAATTTCAGAGTTTGGAACTCTACCAGTACAAATAAAAGTAATTCCTTCAAATTCTCCTTTTGATGTGTTAATACTATTTTTATTTATTTCTAAAGTATCTGTATTTTCATAGATATTAACTCTATTTAATAAGTTTTTAATTACATAATCTTTGGTTTTTTGATTTAATTCTTTTAAAAAACTACTTCTTACAAAAATATTAACTTCACTACCAAAACTTGAAAAAATATTAGCTATTTCTGCAGAAATAATTCCTCCTCCAATTATATTTAATTTTTCAGGAACTTCTTTTAAATTAAGGATATCATTACTATAATATCCATTTTCAACACCTTCTATTTGTGGTATTGATGGTCTTCCACCAGTTGCAACCATAAGATTTTTGTAGTTAAAACTTTCACCATTAACAGTTACAGTATCTCCTTCTACTTTAGCTTCTCCAAAAATAACTTTATTTCCAACAGATTCATTTTCTTTTTGTTCTATTGCCCTTAATTTTTCTTGTGTTTCTATAATTTTTTCTGTAAGTTTTTTATAATCAAGTTCAATATTCCCTTTTATAAAACCATGATTTTCATATTTTTTCTTATTATTTAATAAACGGCTTACATCATTTAATGCACATATTACCATACAACCTTCGTTTAAACAAGTTCCTGCAATATGTTTTTTCTCAATAAGTATTACATCTTCACCTAATTTTCCAAGTTCAATAGATCCTACTCTCCCTGCAGGTCCTGAACCTATTACAATATTTTCCATAATTACACCTTAATTTTCTAATATTTAATATAATTGTTATTTTTATTTTTAATATGTTTTTTATTTTCTGTTTAGTTGTTGTTTTTAATTATGAATTTTTCTAGATTTAATTAAAAATTTTTATATACTTTGTTATATTATATTATTATTGAATATATATTGAGTTTAAAAATTTTTTAAAATAACTTTAAAGGAGTGTATAATATGTGTATAGCAGCACCAGCAAAAGTTGTTGAATTAGATAAAGAAAATAAATTGCTATCTGCTGATTTTGGTGGAGTTAGACAAACTGCAAGGTATAATCTTTTACCTGACGTAGAACTTGGGGACTATGTTCTTATTCATGCAGGTTATGCTATTGAAAAATTAACTGAACAAGCAGCTAAAGAGTCTTTAGAAGCTTGGGATGAACTTTTAGAAGTTTTAGATGAAGAAGATAAAGAATGGGCTGCAGCTCATCCTGATAAAGCTTAATTTATATACTTTTTTTATTTTTTCTTTTTTTAAGTTTTTATTTCTATACTTTTTTTGTTTTCTTGTAAAAATTAGTGTTTTTTCTTATTTTTTTATTTTTTGTAAAAAATAGTCTTAATTTATTATATATTTATTTAAAATTAGTGGATTATTATATTATAATTAATTTTTATATATAATTAAAAAAATTAAAAAAAGAATAGGAATTTTAATTAGATTAGTATATTGATACTCTTTTTACTTTATCTAATTTTAAGAATTCATTAATTAAATCTCCAGGTACTGATTTTTCAGTAATAATTGTAAGTACTGGATCTGATTCTAAATAAGTATCTTCTGCATATGCTTGTATAATATCTATATTTTTATCTGAAATTAATTTACTTGTTGCAGCAAGAATTCCATTACTTTCTTTTCCTACTTCAATTTCAATTACTCCGAGACCTAAATTTTTTGCAATATTTTTAAGTAAAGTTCCTGCAGGAATAATATTTTTAAAAATAGTGTTTAATTCATCATCTTCTAATATTATGTCTACTGTTGATTTTATTGCTCTTCTATCTACATTAGAAACTTTAGCAAGTGCAGCTTCATTGATTTTTAAATCTCCACAATATATTTTTCCATCATCAGATACTCTAAGACCTAATTCTATCATTTTTTGAACTACTCTGATTCTTGCTGGGTATTTTTGAAATTTTTTGTTTACTTTTTCCCACATTTTAACTACACTCCAATTTTTTGTTCATTATTGTATAATTATATTATAAAATATATAAAGTTTTATTTTTTTTATAAGAAAAAGTAATTTAATTTAAGATTATTAATTTCATATTTTTTATAATAAAAGTATTTTAAATTAAAATTTTTTATTTTTTATACTTTATTTTTAAAAAATAGTTTGAATTTAAATAAATTTAATATTTTAATAAAAATTAAATATTAATATTCAATTTAAGATAAATATTATTAAAAATAGTTTTTTTAGTAGGCTAGATGGGATTTGGACCCATGACCTCACGGTTATCAGCCGTGCGCGCTAACCAAGCTGTGCCACTAGCCTATTTGAATTAAATTAAATTAAGAAGTAGGCTAGATGGGATTTGGACCCATGACCTCACGGTTATCAGCCGTGCGCGCTAACCAAGCTGTGCCACTAGCCTATTTGAATTAAATTAAATTAAGAAGTAGGCTAGATGGGATTTGGACCCATGACCTCACGGTTATCAGCCGTGCGCGCTAACCAAGCTGTGCCACTAGCCTATATATAAAAATTAATTAAATAAAAACTCATATTTTTTCAATGAATTTAATAAATACAAGTTAATGTAATTTTTGGTTGTCTTCATATATAATTTTTTCGTTTTTCAAAAGAAAAAAATAAAAAAATATAGAAATAAAATTTATTCTCTATTAAGCATTTCATTAAGTGTGTCTGCCATAGCATGATCAATGATTGTGACTTTTACTTGGTCAATACCATCAACTTTAGATGCAAACTCTTTAACTTGTACTGCTACACGAGTAATACTCATACATCCAGGGTTAGTTGGTTTGATAACTATTTCAGCAACACCGTCTTCAACTTTAATTGATTGAACAATTCCCATTTCAATAACACTTATACCCATGTGTGGGTCAAGAACTGGGTAAATTGCTTCTTTAATTTGTTCTTCTACTTCAGACATATTTTCACCTTCTATTTTTTTTAATAATTTTAATAAAAATTTTTTTTCTGTTTTTAATTTTAAATATTCATGTTATTAAATATATTCATATTTTTGAATATTTAATATTTTCACTTTAATTTTTAAATTTTTATTTTAGTAAGAAATTGTTATATTTTCATACTATATAAACTTATATTATATTTTTAAGTATTTTAAAATTTTATTTTAAAAATTTTATTAAACTAAATTTTTTTATTTTTATTTTTAAGAAAAGTATTTTAAATTAAAATTTTTTATTTTTTATACTTTTATTTTTAAAACTTTAAAAATATATAAATATTATTTTTTTCTATGTTTTATATCTACTGCAACACCATAATTTGATTTTTCCATTTCTTCTCCACTAATTATAGCTTTTCCAGTTCCTACAACTTCACCATCTTTAACTACTACAACTTCATCTCTTGGTATAATATTTGGATCTGCTTTTGCTACTCCTGGTGAAAATACAGTATTTGTTTCTAAATTGAAATCAATTTCAACTACTTTTAATCCAATATCTGCAAGTAATTCTCCCCCTGCAAGACTTAAAGTATATAATCCCATATCTTTATTTAAAAATGCTAATTGTTTATCATTATAATATATTATACGATGATATCTACCTTTAGTTCTAATATCATCTGGAATTAAGTTTTCTCCTCCTTTACCAAATTGGTATCTTGCAATGGATCTTAATTCATGAAGCATTCTTCCACGTTTTGGCATTTTTTCATATTTTTTTAATTCCATTCTTGTATTATATATTGAATCAGGATTTGTAGGACGACCATCTACACAAGTGTATGTTATATCAAGACTATCAAGGTATTCTCTACAGATTTCTTCATATCCTCCTGCAACATTTGCAACTGCTGGAGTGTCTCCAATATATTCTCTAAGTAATTTTCCTGCTTCTTTTTTCTCATCTTGGCTCCAATTACCTGTAACACTTGTATCATATGATTGTATTGGGAAAGTATTTTCCATTTCTCTTGGACAAATTCCAAATGGGGAGGTTACAATTACTTCTTGGTATCCTTTTGTTGCCCTTTTAAATTTTTGATGTGATTTTGAATGTGAATATGGTTTTTTCATAGAACAAGGAAGAATTGTAATTACATTACCGTATGGTTTCATTAATCTCATTCTTTGTCTCCATCTAACTGCTTCTGGTCTATATAATGATTCTTCACTTGAACATATTACTTTCATATTATCACATTTTTTATATTATTTTTAATATACTAATTTAATTTTTATTATTTTTATCTTTTTTATTATTTTCTTTAAATTTACCAATAAGTTCATAATCTAATAATTTAACTTTTTTTATTGCATCTTCTGGATTTTTAATTCGTTTTTTCCATTTATTTATAGTATATCCAATATCAACAAATTCAGATCCATTTAATAGATTATCACTATGTGCTACAATTTTTTCTTCTATTGTTTGTGGTTCATAAGATCTTGGTGGTAATCCTAATTCTATTGCTTCTTCTTTGCTGATTCCTGCACCAATATGTCGTTCAATGATATTTGCAACTTCTTGAGGGTATCCATATTTTAATGCAATTTTTGCACCTATAACTCCATGAGTAATATTATTAGTTCTAGATCTTCCTAAATCATGTAGTAATGCTCCTTTTTTAATAAGTTCCATATCTGCTTCTGGAAAATTTTTAGCAATTTCTTTTGATTTTTCATAAACTTTAATACTATGCTTTATTACCCACTCTGGACAGCCTTCATTTTTTAAAATTTCAATTTCTTTCATTTTAATCATCGAATTATATATTTTTATAATTAGTTTTTTTTTAGTTTATTTTATTTTAATTTAGTTTTTTTTTAGAATTAGTTTTTTTATTTAAAAATAGTTAAATTTGTTTATTTTTTATTTAGTTTAAAAATAGTTAAAAGAATTAAGAAATATTATAAAATTATTGACTTTTTTCAAAGTCTTTAAGTATTTCTTCATATTTTTCAGTATCTTCTTTTAGTTGTGCAATCATCTCACTATTATCATCTTCAATTAACTCTTCACCACATTCTGGGCAGGTAAAACCCATTTCACATGCATCTGCAAAGTCAAATCTAGTATGATAATCAGGACATTTAAAGAATAAATTATTTTCTTCATTATCAGTAATTTCTTTAAGTTCTTTAATTATGTCTTTAAGACTTTCTTCAACTTTTTTATTTACTTCTTCTGGTTCAAATTTCCAGTCATAGGTGAACCATTGAGTTTCAGGATCTTTACTTCTTTTATAACTTGCAAGTCCTGCATCATAAAGTTTGTAAAGTATTTTTCTTACAGTGTTTAATTTTATGCCAGTTTTTTCTGCAATTTCTTCATCAGTTGTAACTCCATCATTAAGATATTGAACAATTTTAAAATTGTCTTTATCTTCATCCCCTTTTTTAGGTTTTTCATTTGGATTATCAATAATTGATCTTATTAACATTTCTACTAATGGGTTGTCTAGCATATAATTTCTCCATGATTTTATAGTTCATTTTTTTAAAATTAGTAATTTTAAGATTGGATTGTCTATTTTTTGAAAATTAAATAATTATTAAAAAAAGAAAAACTAATGTTAAAATACTAAATTTAAAATTTTTTATTATAATATTATTTATATTATTTTTATATTTAATAAATCTATGTATTTTTATATAATTTTTCTAATTTTTTTAATTTTTTTAATTTTATTTCCTATTTCATGTAGTTTTTAGTTTTTTCTAATTAATACTGCTGGTGTATGTGTTATTGAGTTTAAAGTTTCAACACTAATACTATCTTCACTACTTTCAGTATTTAATACTTTTTTAGCACTGTGTATTGTTTCCATACAAGTTTCAAGAGATTTTTGATATCTTTCATCAACATTTGCTATTTCTATTGCTTTTTCAACAGATAATTTTTTGCTTGATCCAAGAGGTGTTGAACCAACATTTTCAGATATTTGTCCTAATGTATAACCCCATGCTCCTTTATTTGATTCAATACCTTCTATTGCAGTAGGAAGTCCTGTAAAATATTTACCTTTCCTTTTATATGTTGCATCTGTATCAATTATCATAACATTAATATTTTTATTAGTTTTGTCTTTGATTTTTTTAGACAATTCTTCTGTAACTTTTTGAGGATTTTCAGGAAGAAGGGATACATAAGTTCCTGGTGAGTTACTTAAATCAATTCCTGCTTCTGAAGCAGGTTTTAATGCATGTTTCCATCCATATAAATCAAGAACTACTTGTTTATGTGCAGCAGTTTGTTTTGGTAAAATTCTAAGATTTTTTATTGTTCTTTTTTTAATTCCAAGTAAAGTTCCTAAAATATATCCCCAAAGATATTTGCTCCAGAATCCTGCAAGAAATTTAGCACCTATTCCAGGATTATACTTTGATTCATCAACAAGTCTTCCTTGTGATACAGATATAGGTGTTTCTGCAATTACTAAATAATCGTCATTTTCTATTAATGGGTAAACTTTGTTTAATAATTTGTCTAAGCTTTCTTTTGGTTTAATATAATTAGTTTCAATTGGAATTACTTTGTATTCTCCATCTATAACATATTTATATTTTAAACCATCTTCTGTTTTGTCGTATTTATAATCTGGTTTTTTTTCTGCCATTTTAGTTAGAACCTTTGTTTTTTATGAAGTTTAGTTAAAATTAGATTTTATATTTAAATATATTTTTAAATAAAAATATTCGTTTTTTGATTTTTATAATAATTTAAGAATTATTTTATTAATATAACTTTTATAAATTAATTTTTATAATATAATTATAAGCAATAAATATTATATATTAATAAAAATTTAAATTATTTGAAAAGTTATGTTAAAAGTATTTATTATATATTAAATAAGTAGTTAAAAATAATATTAATAAATTTTATAATTAAATTATTTATATATTAAAAATTTAGTATGT
>NZ_MRCT01000056.1 GCF_002208625.1 Methanobrevibacter sp. 87.7 | reverse complement strand
TTATTTTGTATTCTAAATTTTAAAAAATTTTAGTTTATTTTCTATTTTTTTTAATATTTTTTAATATTTTTTCTAATTTTTGTATTTTTGTTTTCTAATTTTTCATATTAAATCAAAAGATTTATAATAAATAATCATGATATATTATTTTATGATTTCATGAAAATTTTATCTTTCATGAAAAGTTTATAATTTAAATTTTTTAATTGGGGCTTTTTAAAATGTTTTTAAAAAGAGTTTATTATGGGATAATTTATTTTTTAGATTTATTGTATGAAATTGTCAAAGCTACTTATGATGTATCTGTCAGAACAGTACATAAAGACATGATTGAACCCGTTGTTGTTGATATTCATACTGATTTAGAAAGAACTGTTTCTCAAACAATTTTAGCAAACAGTATTACATTAACTCCAGGTACTTTAACTGTTGATCTTATTCCTGAAGATCAAATAATTAAAGTTGCAATTATAGCTCCAAGAGATACTGAAGATATTATTCCTTTTGAAAAATATATTAAAAAAATGTTGGAATAGTTTCTTTTTTTAAAATCTTATTAATGTGATAGTATGGAGATACTACTGATTTCAGAATATATTTTAATTATAGCACTTCTATTTATGATGTTAGTTGCTTTAAGGGTCTCTGCTAAAAAAAGTATTTTATCTACTTTAATTGGTACTTCTGCAGTTACTTTAACAATGGGTGTTTTATTAATTCTTATTGGTGAAGTATTCTCTATTGGATTTTGTAGAGATATAGCACTAGCAATTATATTTTTAGGTGTTGTAGGTACTATAGGTTATGCTATTGTAGCGAGGAGGACTTAAACTATGTCTTTAATTCTTAGTTATATACAATCTATTTTATTGATTATTTCTGCTATTTTAATTTTTATTGTAGGAGTGGGAATCCTTAGATTAGATGATGATTTAGATAATATAGAATATGCTAAATTACATATATTGGGAATATTAGATATGGCTTGTATTTTAGCATTACTTGCATTAAATCAAGTTCTTATTGCAATTCTTTACTTTTTAGTAACACCTTTTGTAGCTCATGCTATTGCTAATGCATATTACTATAGTGAAGATGAAATTAACAATACGTGTGGGGATAATGATGATTGAAGTTATTTTAGTTATTATTGTTACTTTAATAGCTAGTATTTTAACTTTATTACAAGAAGATTTATTAAAAGTAGCAATTTTATCAGGTATTTCTGCTGTTGGTATTGCAGTTTTGTTCCAAATCCTTTTAGCTCCTGATGTAGCTTTAACACAGGCTATTGTTGGAGGAGCAATTACTCCTGTATTTATTGCTTTAGCTATTAAAAAAACACAAAGGATGGAAGGTGAATAATATGATGATAAGTACTCAATTATTATGTTTATTTGCTGCTGGTGCACTTATTATCATTGGTCTTTTTGCAGCTATTTTTATAGATAATATTATTAAAAAAGTAGTTGGACTTTCATTTATTGAAGAAGGAGTTAACCTATTTATTATATGTTTAACTTATAAAGAAGGAGGAATTGTTCCTATTTTGGCTCCTGGAATGAATGTTAATTGGTTTGCACAAAATGCTGCTTATCCTTTACCTCAAGCACTTGTATTAACAAGTATTGTTATTGGAGCAAGTACTTTAGCTGTAATCTTAGCTTTAACCATGTTTTTATATAAAAAATATGGTAGTTTAAGTGCTCATGAAATTTTAAATAATAAATATGATATGGGGGATGAAGAATGAATTATTTAATCCCTTTAATGGTAATTTTCCCAATATTTGCAGCTTTACTTATAAATTTATTTGGAAAACATAATAAAACAATTAAAATTTTATCTTTTATTGTTGCTATTATTCTTCCACTAATTACATTATTTGCAAGTTATGGATTACATTTCTTTGGTGGACATAAACCACTTATAGATACAAATATTACAGGTTTACCTACATATATTACTAGTACTAATTTATATTCAATGCATCCAGCTATTACATATTCATTTACTCCATTAACTAAAGTATTCATCTTTATAATGTGTATTATTGTATTTTTATCTGTGTTTAGTTATTTAACATCAGAAAAAAAAGCATCTGGTTCCTTTTTATTCCTTGTATTTATGGGAACTGCAGCTGTTAGTGCAATGATATTATCTGATGATTTATTTAATATGTATGTATTCTTTGAAATTGCAGCTTTAGTTCAAACCGGTATTGTAATTGCATCTAAAGCAGAAGATAATTACGAAACTGCTTTAAAATATATGATTCTTGGTTCCATTGGGGGGCCTATGTTATTATTAGGTATTACAATTTTACTTGCTATTACTGGTAGTGTAAATATAACTGATATTGCAATTATAATAAGCACTGTATTAATTAAATCTCCAATTTCAAAAGCAGTAGTATTATTCTCATTTGCATTAATTTTATTTGGTTGGTTATATGCATCTGGTTTCCCACCATTCCATGTAATTAAATCATCACTTTATAGTAAATCTGAATCTTACGGATCTTCTATTCTTCAGGCTATGAGTTTACTTACATTAGTTGCTTTCCTTATTGCAATGGCTAGAATGTTTTATTTAATAAATATATTCAATGGAGCAATTCTTATTGTTTCTATTATTGCAATGATTCTTGGAGTATCAATGGCAGTTATGCAAACTGATTTCAGAAGAATGATTGCATATTTATCTGTTGGAGAATTAGGATTTGTTGGACTTGGATTTGGTTTAGGAACAAAATTTTCAATGACTGCAGGTTTATTCCAAGGTATTAATGAAATGATTGTTACTGCATTATTATTCCTTGGTTTAGGTTCTGTTGTATATTTAACTAATACTTCAAATATTAGGAAACTTGGAGGATTAATCTCTAAAAGTGAATCTATGGCTATAATGGTATTACTTGGAGGTTTTGCAATGGCAGGTGTTCCTCCATTTAATGGATTCAGAAGTAAATTCATGATTATTCATGCTGCTTTACTTGCAGGATATCCAGAAGTTGCAGTTATTGCTATATTAATTAGTATTGCAACATTCTTTGTATTTGTAAAAGCATTACATGGAATTTATTTAAAACCACAACCTAATGATTTAGAATTTGTACATGATTCTATTCCTAAATCTGTAATCTTTTCAGTTGCAGTATTAACAATTATGTGTTTAATTTTAGGATTATATCCTGAAATTGTTACTGTACCTATTTCACAAGCTTTAGGAGGATTAATCATATGAGTTATTATGATGACTTCTTAAATTTTATTAAAGAGAGATATTCTAAAAAACACATGACTAATGAAAATGTTTCAGGAGCTATTGCTTCTGAACTTATTGTTATTTCATCATTATTAATTACAGCTTTATTACTTAGACATATTAGTGTATTATTAACTGGTATTGTAATTATTATTCTTATAATGTTAATTGTAAGTAATTTACCTTTATCTATTAAATTATTTGATGAACAAGATGATTCATTAGATAAAATGATGTTTTACACTGTTATAACCTTAGGTATTATTGTTAGTTTAATTTATTGGAGTGGTTTCTGATGACAAGTTCTATAAGAAAATTATTAGCATCAGTAGTAACTATACTCTTTTCTGTATCATTATTTGATGCACTATTTAAGATTAGTAAGATTATTACTCCAGGTATAAGTAAAGTTTATAATTTCCTTGGAACTCAAGTTGAACCAAACATGGTTACTTTAATTGTATTTGATTGGAGAGGTTATGATACTTTAGGTGAATCTTTAATCTTAGTAACTGCAGTTTTAATTGTTTTACTTGTATTTGGTAGAGGAAGACTTAAAGGAGATGACCAAAATGAGTAGTAAAGATAATATGAGTCCAATACTTAAAATTTTTGTATTACCTGCTTCATTTATATTTATTTGTGCTGGAATCTTGACTATTTTAGGGGGACATATAACTCCTGGTGGTGGTTTTCAAGGAGGAGCAATGATTTCTGCAGGTATAATTTTATGTCTTTTAGTATTTGGTTTGGAAGATTCTCCTATTGAACTTTCAGAAGATTTTATATCTGCTATTGAATCTATTGGTGCTTTAGGATATGTTATTTTAGGATTAATTGGTTTATATTTCGGAGGATCATTTTTATATAATGTGGGGACTGATTTTTATTCAATTGTACCAAATTATATTGTAAATATTTTCCATTATCCTGATGTTACAAATGCAGGTATTGTTCCATATTTCAATATTTTAGTGGGTTTAAAAGTATTTGTAGGTTTAACTGCTATTGTAATTGCATTTATGGCTTTTAGATCTTTAAGTGATGAGAAAGAGGAGGAAAAATAATGATTAGTTGGGGCCCTATAATATTTGGTTTTATTTTTGGTTGTATTATTGGATCTAGGTTTAGATTAGATGATTATTTCAATAAAACTTCTCTTCTTGTAGTGTTTATTCTTGCATTAGTTGTAGCTTATTTAGAAGGAGCATTCCCATTTTATAATGACTTTGTATTTTCTACTGGTTTTGCTTCTGCAGCTATTGCTTTAGTAATTACAAATTTAATCTTTGGAAGGAAAAAAAATTCCAATTCAAGAAAAAATACTGATTAAAGGAAGTTATGATTATGTTTTTATCTACAAATGAATGTGATGGAAATGGGGAATGTATTAAACGTTGTCCTACTGAAGCTATACGTTTAATAAATAATAAAGCATTTAGTTGTATTACATGTGGTGCTTGTTATCGTGCTTGTCCAAATAATGCTATTTATAAAAATAAATATGGTGGATATGTAGTTGATAGAGCAAAATGTAATGGATGTGGAATTTGCCAATATAATTGTCCTATAAATAATATTAAAATCACAGAAGATGGTGTTGTTAAAGGAATTTGTGCTCGTTGTGGTGCTTGTGTAGATTCTTGTCCAATTGATGCAAGAGTTGATGGTTTTACTTTATTTAAAACTAAACAATTAAATTATTTAAAATCTTTTGGTATTGAACTTCCAAAAATGAATACTCCAACAATTTTTAATAATAAAACTGTTTCAAGAGTTTCTGTAAACACTAATACTGATGATTGTATTTTATGTGGTAGATGTGATTATTACTGTCCAACTAATGCAATTAATGTTACAGTTGATAAATTTGATGGTATTTGTAATGAATGTGGAGTATGTGAAGATGTTTGTCCAACAAATTCAATTAATAATGGAATAATTAATCATAATACTTGTACTAAATGTTTAAAATGTCTTAAATCTTGTCCAAGTCATGCTATTAATTTTGATGATTATAAAATCAATATTATTAAATTGAATCAAAGGAATGATGGAACAATTATTTCTTGTTTAAACTGTGGATTATGTTCTGATTTATCTAAAGGAGATTCATTAGTTAAAATAAATAATAAATTAGTATTTGATCTTAGTAAAGATTTTAGTTCTGAAGATTTTGAAGAGTCTATTGATAAATGTCCAGTTTCTATTTTACATTTAAATAATGAAACTCTTAATGTTAATGGAATAGTTAAAGATTCCTTACTTGAAGGTTATTGTGTATTATGTGGAAATTGTGTTGATGTTTGTAAACAAGATGCACGTTCTTTTAATATTGTAGAATGGGATGGTTCAGTATCTGATGATTGTATACGTTGTGGTACTTGTGCAGAATTTTGTCCTTATGATTTAATTACTCTTACTTATGAAGGAATTCTTGTTGATTTAGATAATTGTATTTTATGTGAAACTTGTGGAATATATTGTCCTAAAAATGCAATTAAAACAACTACTCTTGCTAAGAAAAGAGTTCTTGATGGATTTAATCAAATTGATTCTAAATCCTGTATTTATTGTAAATTATGTTATGATATTTGTCCAGAAAATGCTATTATTGATAATGGAGATAGTGTCTCTGTTGATGAAGATAAATGTATTTATTGTGGAGCATGTTACAACATTTGTCCATCAAGGGCAATTATCTTTGATAGAAGTTTTGTTAATAAAAATTAGGTGTTTTAAATGAAAAATTTAATTAGAATAATGTTAGAAGGTGCTTTTTCTAACATTAAAAGAATTTTCTTTGCTTCAGATAGAGTAACTGATATGAAGTTAAGGGAAGATATCTTAAATGGTAATGTTAAACCTGAAACAAAAGTTGATCTTGATTCCTGTATTGGTTGTGGTGGTTGTGCTAATGTTTGTCCTACTGGTGCAATTACAATGAAAAAATTAAATCAAGCTGAATGGTTAGCTGATGGTTGGGTTAAAAAAGAAGTTCCTGAATTAGATTCAAGTAAATGTGTTGTATGTTATTGGTGTCATGATTTTTGCCCAATTTATGCATTGTTTGGATTACCTGCATCAATACATCCAAATTCTGTAGGAGAATTCGGTACTTCACCTAAAGATTTAATTGAAAGACCATTTAGGATACCTGAAGATAAAGTTCAATTTATATCACAATATTTATCTGATAAGACTGTTATTAAAAATTATAAAAATAGTAAAGAATGATTAATATTTATTAAATTATTGTTATAGGAAGGTTGTTATGAGTTTAAAAGCATATTCAAGAGCAAGGGCTATACATGTTATGCTCGTTTATACTGGTGGATGTAATGGTTGTGATATTGAGATAGTTAATTCTATACTTTCACCAAGATTTGATGCAGAGCAATATAAAGTGTTTTTAACATGGAATTCTCGTGAAACAGATGTTTTAGTTGTAACTGGTCCTGTTACTCATTTAAATAAAGATCCATTAATTAAAATTTATAATGCTATACCTAATCCTAAACTTGTTGTTGCTGCTGGTTCATGTGCATTAATGGGTGGAGTTTATAAAAATATTCATGGAGATATTCCATCTGAAGAAATTGAAGGTCCTGTTGAAAATATAATTCCTGTTGATGCTAAAATTCCAGGATGTTCTGTAAGGCCACAAGATGTTTTATCTGGTGTAGTATCACTTTTACCAAAATTATTAGATGCAGATTAAATTTATTATTATTATATCATATGGTTAAAAAAATTTTAAGGGAGTTTAAAAATGATTGAAGATAAAAAGCCTAGAAAAGGTCAATTCATTGAAACAGAAGTTCCAATGGGTACTGTTCACCCTGCTGCTTTAGAACCATATCGTGTTAGATTTTTTGTAGAGGATGAAATTATTCAGGAAGCAGAAATTACTATTGGTGTAAACCATAGAGGTGTTGAAAGAATTATGGAAGGACTTCCTGTAGAAAAAGCTAATGCTTTAACTGAAAAAATTTGTGGAATATGTTCTAATATCCATACATGGAATTCAGTATTAGTTGCAGAAAAAGGTTTAAACATTGATATTCCAGATAGAGCAAATTATATTCGAGTTATTATGGGTGAACTTGAAAGATTACATAGTCACTTATTATATTTAGCACATGGTTGCGAAGTTTTAGGTCATGAAACATTTTCAATGAGAGCATTTTATATTAGGGAAACCGTAATGGAATTACTTAATATGATTGGTGGAAATAGAGTTCAATATGGTGTTTCTCTTATTGGTGGAGTAAGACCTAGATGTGAACTTAATGAAATGAGAATCCAAAAAATTGAAGAAGGTATGGATACACTTGAAAAAAATTTAAAAAACTTCTCAGATAGATTTATTGCAGATCCAATAGTTAATTCCAGGATTGAAGGTGTAGGATTTTTATCTCTTAAACAAGCTAAAAAATTAGAAGTTACTGGACCTTGTATTCGTGCATGTGGATATGAACATGATTTAAGAACTGAAATGAAAGAATATAATGATTTTGATTTTGATATTATAACTCTTGATGGTTGTGATGTAAGATCTAATCTTTTAGTTAGAGCACTTGAATGTTTTGAATCAATTAAAATTATAAGACAAGCTGTTAAAAATCTTCCTAATGGTCCAATTGTTAATAGATCATGGGAAATGACTGATTGTGATATAACAAAACATTATATTGAAGCTCCAAGAGGAATTTTATATGATTCTTATGCTTTAGAAGATGGTAGAGTTAGAAGTTCTATTATTAGAACTCCTTCTTTAACAAATATAGGAGCTACTCAATATGCTTGTATTGGAAATCATATTACTGATGGTCAATTATGTATAGTACAATGTGATCCATGTTTTACTTGTACAGATAGAGCTTTTGAAATTATAAATTTATAGAGGGAAAAATATGGCAGATATAACTGTTTTGTATTCAATTATTGGAGCAATTATTACTTTAATTGTTTGTTTTATAATTGGATCATTTTTACCAGGTATTGAAAGAAAATTTGTTCATGCAAGAATTCAACAACGTATTGGTCCGCCATTTACAGTTCCAGGTATTGTAGCACCAATTAAATTCATATTTAAAAAGAATTTAGAGCCTAATTCACCTGCTCCTGGAATTTATAAATCATTACCAATAATTAGTTTTTTAGCTATACTATTTATTCTATTATTCTTAACTCCTCAAATGTATCCTGTTTATTTATTAAGCAGTATTATTGCTATTGTAGGATTATTAAAAGTAGAAGAAATTTGTTATGTATTTATGGGTGCTTTATCTAAATCTGTTATGTCATTATCTATGAAATTTCCAGATTTAGTTAAAGGAGCAGTTCATACTGATGTAATTAGGTCTCATATTGAAGATATAAGTTCTAAAAGATCTCTTAGAATGATTACATATGGTTCATTTCCATTATATTTAGCATTATTTGTTCCTGTTGTATGTTCTAAAAGTCTTTATATTTTTGATATTGTTAAATATCAACAAATTCATGGACCTCTCTTATTTACTACTGCAGGTATTTTAGCTGCAATAGCATTCTTTATTGGATCTTTAGTTGTAATGAATGAATGTCCATTTAATTTAATTGAAGCAGAATCTGATGTTATACAAGGACCTTATATGGAATACTCTGCAGGTTATCGTTCAATTATTTATTGGACTAAAGGATTATTAATGTTTACATTAGCAGCATTATTTACAATATTTTTCCTTGGTTTCCCTCTTAATATTTTCTCATGGAATATTATATTGTTTATTGTTGTTGCTTTAATATACACATTACTTGTAGGAATTTTCAGTGCATTTACACCAATATTTATTAATAGACAATTATATCCAATTATAATTTCTTCAACACTTCTTGGTGTTCTTGCAATTATTGTAGGAATTTTAGTTTAGAGATGATAAAATGAAATTTGTAATGAGACCTTATCATATCTTAAGTTTAGGTGGATATATAGTAGAAAGAAATTTTCCATATAGAAATTTAATAGTTGTAAATAAAACACCTGAACCTATTAAAATAGAAGTTCCTGTATTTGAGGAATCTTGGATTGAAGAACATAGAAAATTAGGTTTAGAAGTTATTCCAGTAAAAGAAGAAGATAATTATCTTATGATGTTTAAAAAAGCTCATGCAAAATTAGATAAGATTAAAAACAATTTATAAATTCTTTTTATAATAACTTTTAAATTATTACTTTTTTTTAATTTATTTTTTTTAGAATATTTTTATATTTTAATCAATATAATATATTTATTAATTAATTTTTTTAATAACTGTGATATCATGTCTAATTATTCAATAAGTATTAAATCTCATGAAGAACCTGGAGTTTTAGAAAAAGTTACTGATATTATTGCTAATCATAATGTTAATATTGTTTATCTTTATCTTTTCATTGAAAATAATACTAAAGGAAATATTAATTTAGAACTTGAAAATGTTTCAGATATTGATAATTTAATTAATGATTTAAAAGCTTTAGATTCTGTTGAAAGTGTGGAAATTTATGCATCTCAAGAAGATGTATTTGGAAAACGTATAATTATTTATGGTGGGGGAGCACAAGTATCTCAAGTTGCATTAGGAGCAATTACTGAAGCGGATAGGCATAATATTCGTGGTGAAAGAATAAGTGTAGATACATTACCTGTTGTTGGTGAAGATAATATTGCAGAAGCAGTTAATGAATTATCTAGAATTCCTAGAGTTAGTGTTCTTGTTCTTGCAGGTTCTTTAATGGGTGGAAGAATTGTTGATGAAATTAAAAAAATTAAAGAACAAAGAGATTTAACTGTTATAAGTTTGAATATGCCTGGTAGTGTTGTTGATGTTGCTGATTTAGTTGTAACTGATCCAATACAAGCAGGGGTTATGGCAGTAATGCAAATAGCAGATACTGCTGTTTTTGATTATAATATTTTAAAAAAGAATCATAGGAAATTTTAAATATAAATGTGAAATCTTTTAAATATTAATTATTTAATATTTACATATTTTTTGTTATTATGATTGTATAGAAATTATTTTATAAAATTTCAAATAATATGCATTATTTTCTAATTTTGGTTTATAAATCTATAGGATTTGTGAAATCTTCTAAGCACATTTCTTTATATTCACATTTTTTACATTTATTTTTTTCATACTTTATTGTTGGTGTCTCTTTATTTATTGTTATTTTTTTAATAGAATCAAGTATTCTAAATAAGCTTTTTCTAAGATTTGCATCTATTACAACAGCTCTTCTTTCTGCAAAATTAACATATTCTACAAATCCAACATATACATCTGTTTCAAATTCTTCTTCTATTAAAATACTATTACATGCAAGTTCTATTGCATCACTATCCTATACTCCTTGAGTAGGAGGTATATTGAATTTATAGATTATTGGAAAATATTTTCCTTTAATTATTTCTATTTTATCAATTATTCCATTAATGTCTAATTGTGAATCTCTTAAAAAATAGTTATACATTGATGTTGGATATATTATTTTATTTATGGAATGTCCATCTTTATTTGTTAAAATCATAAAACGTTTTGCTTTTATTGATAATAATTTATTATTAAATCTAGTTTCTTCAAGTAAATCTATTTTATATTTTTCAAAATCTGCATTATCATAATGTTCATACTTAAATATTTCATTAAGTCTTGTTATTACATAATATTTAATATTTTTATTTAATTCTTTTTCAATAGTTTCAATACTCATTGATTTGTTGATTCTTTTTAAATTCTTTTGAATAATATCTTTTATATCAATTCTTAATTCTTTAATTTCTCTATTAAATTTATATTTCTTATTTTCTTCATTTTTTTGAATATTTTCTTGATAATATAAATTTAAAGGACAATACATATATGTTTTTATTGTGTTTAAATTAATCATTATCTCACTTCTTATACTTACAGCTATTAAATCATTGTATTAAATTATTAAATATCTAATATTTAAATAGTTAAGTATAAATCTATTATACACTTTTATTTTAAAAAATATTTAACTGTCTGTAAATATTTAAGTTTAAAAAATATTTTCAGATGAGAAAATTAGTTTTATAAATTTTTATAATTTTTATTATTTTAAAAAATAGTTTTTATCTAATAAATTTT
>NZ_MRCT01000055.1 GCF_002208625.1 Methanobrevibacter sp. 87.7 | reverse complement strand
TTATATATACTATAGAATTATAATATTATTATAGAAATATTTTTGAAATTTTTCTATTTTTACTGATTTTATAATAACATTTATTAATGTTAATTTAAAAATAAATAATTATTCTATCTAATTGTTATGTGTAAATTTTATTATTTTATAATTTTACTCAAACTTATATAGCTAAGTTATAGCTATTTATCATTTATTTCAAAAAGTTATTTTGATAGAAATTATTAATTGGAGGATTATTTATGGTTCGTGCTTATACAAGAAGAGATTATATTAGAAAAATACCTAATTCAAGAATTGTTCAATTTGATATGGGTAATTTAAGTGGGGATTTCCCTATTAAAGTAAGTTTAGTTTCAAAAGAAAATGTTGAAATTACTCACAATTCATTAGAAGCAGCTAGGATTGCATCTAACAGAGTAATGCAATTAAAAGCTGGTAGATTTGGTTATCATTTAAAAATTAGACCATATCCACATCAAATTGTAAGAGAAAATCCTATGGCAACCGGTGCAGGTGCAGATAGGGTACAAAGTGGTATGAGAAATGCATTTGGTAAAGCTGTAAGTGTTTCTGCTATTGTTAAACGTGGTCAAAAATTAATTACTATTGATTGTAACAAAGCAAACTTTAAAGATGCTAAATTAGCATTAAAAAGAGCATCAATGAAATTACCTACTACTACTAGAATTGTTGTAGACAAAGGTCAAGAATTAGTTTTATAATTTTATTGTAAATTCTTAATTGTATATTCAGAGTGTAAAAATTGTATTATTTTGGTAATTTTACAATATTTTAAGCATTTGGTTTAGATGTGATTATAAAGTTTTTACAATATCCTTTTAAACTTATATACTAATATTGTACTATTTAAATAATTTTACAATATTTAAACTCCTTGAATATTTTAAATATTATTTTCATTAAATAATTATTTTAAAAAATGAGGGAAAAAATATGTATGTAGCAAAATTTGAGAAAATAAGTAAAGATGATATTGATATTGCTGGAGGTAAAGGAGCTAATTTAGGTGAATTAACTCAAGCAGGTATTCCTGTTCCACCAGGATTTGTTATAACATCTAAAACTTATGAAAAATTTATGAATGACACTGAAATCAATACAACTATAATGGATATACTTGAAAATACAGATGTCAATGATACTAAAGCTCTTCAAAAAGCTGCTGAAAAAATTAAAAGTATCATTGTTAAAACACCAATGCCTCAAGATATTAAAACTTTGATTATTGAAGCTTATAATCAACTTTCTGAAAGGGTTGGTGAAGAAACTGCTGATGTAGCTGTAAGATCTTCTGCTACTGCAGAGGATTTACCTGATGCTTCTTTTGCAGGTCAACAAGACACATATTTACATGTTAAAGGTGTAGATGAAGTCGTTAAATATGTTCAAAAAGTATGGGCTTCTCTATTTGAAGCAAGGGCTATTTTTTACAGAGAAGAAAATAATTTTGATCATGATAAAGTATTTATTGCAGTATGTGTTCAACAAATGGCTCAAGCTGATAAAGCTGGAGTTATGTTTACAGTAAACCCTTCAACTGGTGAAGATGTTGCTATGATTGAATCTTCATGGGGACTTGGTGAAGCTGTTGTATCTGGTGATGTTACTCCGGATCATTATGATGTAGATAAAAAAACTGGAAAATTAGTTAACATTACAATTAGTGATAAAAAATACATGTATGTAAATGATGAAAAAGGTACTAGTGTAAGAGTAAAAGTTCCTGAAGATAAACGTAATGAAAGAGTTTTATCTGATGAGGATTTAAAAAATCTTGTTGCAATGGGTAAAAGGATTGAAGAACATTACAAATCACCTATGGACACTGAATGGGCTATTGAAAAAGGAAAACTTTATTTATTACAATCTCGTCCTATTACTACTTTAGGAAATAATGAAGCTTCTGATTCTGAAGAGATTAATTCTGATTTTAATGTTATTATTAAAGGATTAGGTGCAAGTCCAGGTATTGTTGCTGGACCAGTTAAAATTATTAAAGATATTGAAGAATTAGATAAAATCCAAGATGGAGATATTATGGTTACTACTATGACCACTCCAGATATGGTTCCAGCTATGAAAAAATCATCAGGTATTATTACTGATGAAGGTGGAGTAACTTGTCATGCATCTATTATATCAAGGGAATTAGGTATTCCTTGTGTAGTAGGTACTGGTGAAGCAACTGATGTTTTAGTTGATGGTCAAGAAGTTTCTATTGATGGTAAAAAAGGATTAGTTTACGAAGGAATTATATCTTCAGCAGAAAATAATAATGCTTCTTCTGAAGTACCTCAAAATGTTCAAGCAGTTGCTGAACCTATAGTTACTGTTACTTCAGTAAAAACTAATGTTAGTATGCCTGAAGCAGCACCTAGAGCAGCAGCAGTCGGTGCTGATGGTGTTGGATTATTAAGAGCAGAACACATGATGTTAAATGGTGGAGTTCACCCTAAAAAATATATTTTAGATGGTAAAGAAGATGAATTAGTAAATATGTTAGCTGAAAACATTTTAAAAGTAGCTGATGTATTTTATCCTAAACCAGTATGGTACAGAACTATGGATGCACCTACTGATGAATTTGTAACTCTCGAAGGTGGAGAAAATGAGCCTGAAGAACACAATCCAATGTTAGGTTGGAGAGGTATTAGAAGAGAGTTAGATGAACCGGAAATTATTCAAGCTGAATTTAAAGCTATTAAAAAACTCCACGAAAAAGGTTATACTAATATTGGAATTATGATTCCATTATCTCAAAGTGTTTCTGAGTTAAGAAAAGCTAAAAAATTATGTGCTGAAGTAGGTCTTATACCTCAAAAAGATGTTGAATTTGGTATGATGGTTGAAACTCCAGCTGCTGCTTTAACTGTTGAAGATTATATTGATGAAGGTATTGATTTTGTAAGTCTCGGAACTAATGATTTAACTCAATATACTTTAGCTATTGATCGTAATAATGAGTTTGTAGCTAAAAATTATACTGAAGAACATCCTGCAGTAATGAAATTAATTGAAAGAACAATTAAAATCTGTGCTGAAAGAGGAGTAACTTGTAGTATTTGTGGTCAAGCAGGTAGTGTACCTCATATTGTTGAGAAATTAGTAGAATTTGGTATTAGTAGTGTATCATCTAATGCTGATGCAATACCTGATGTAAGACGTACTGTTGCTATAGCTGAGAAAAAATTAATTCTCAATGCTGCAAGAAAAAGATTAGAAGAATAAGATTTTTTATCTTATTTTTTATTTTATTTTTTTTAAACCTTTATTTATCTTAAAAATTTTATTTAAGAATTAATTAAATATCTATTTTTTGAATATTTAACTAATTATTTTAAAACTTTTATCTTAAATGACAAGTTTTATGAATTTTTTTATTTTATATCCTGTTTAAGGTAATTTTTATGGAAGAACAACCTAAATCTAAAGAAGAAATATTTAAAGAATTGGATTCATTTCAAGAAAAAGATATGAAATATTCTGATGGTAGAATTCTTGGTTCTATGTGTACAGAAGCAGAACCTATTGCTAAAGAAGTTTTTTATAAATTTATAAATTCTAATCTAGGAGACCCTGGTTTATTTAAAGGTACTAAAGAGATTGAGAATAAGGTTATTAAAAATATTGGTTCTTTTCTTTCTATTGAAAATCCATGTGGTCATGTTGTTACTGGTGGAACAGAAGCTAATTTAATGGCAATGCGTGCTGCTCGTAATTATGCAAGACGTTATAAAGGAATTGAAAATCCTGAAATTATTGTTCCTCAATCTGCTCATTTTTCATTTAAAAAAGCATCTGATATGTTTGGATTAAAACTTGTTAGAGCTGATTTTGATGATAATTATAAAATAGATCCTAACTCTTTAGAGGATAAAATTACAGATAATACTGTTGCTATTGTTGCAATTGCAGGTTCTACTGAATTAGGTATGGTTGACCCTATTGATAAGATAGCAAAAATTGCAAAAGAAAATGATATTTATTTACATGTTGATGCAGCATTTGGTGGGTTTGTAATACCATTTTTAAAAGAAGCAGGTTATGATTTTCCACAATTTGATTTTTCTTTAGATGGTGTATGTTCTATGACAATAGATCCACATAAAATGGGTCTTTCAGTTATTCCTGCAGGATGTATTTTATTTAGAGATAGAAAATATCTTGATGTAATGGCAGTAGAAGCACCTTATCTTACTAAAAAAGAACAATCAACTATTGTTGGTACTCGTAGTGGTGCATCTTCAGCAGCAACTTATGCAGTTATGGAATATTTAGGTCATGAAGGTTATAGAAAAAATGCATTGTATGCTATGAAAAAAACTATTTATCTTAAAGAAGGTCTTGAAAAATTAGGATATGAAATAGTTGTTGAACCTGAACTTAATATTGTTGCTTTTAATCATCCAAATATGGAAACAGATGATTTAGCAGAGGAACTTGAAAAAAGAAATTGGAGAGTTTCATGTTCTTCATGTCCTAAAGCAATTCGTGTTATTGTAATGAAACATATTTCTATGGATGATATAGATGATTTATTAAATGATTTATCTGACATTGCAGATAATATTTAATTTTCATTATTTTTAGACTTAATTTTTAATATTCTTTAATATTATACTTTTTTTATAAATCAATTGATTTTTTAGAGAATTTAATTGTATTATCCTTTTTTTTATTTTTTAATTAAGTTATTTTTAGATTTAATTGTATTATCCTTTTTTTATTTTTTAATTAAGCTATTTTAAATTTAGATTATCTTTTTTATTTATAATTTAATAAGCTATTTTTTTTAAAAAAATTAGTTATATTTTAATAAATATTTGAAAAGTAGTTTAAACAAATAATTAGTTTAAAAAGTTTAAAAATAGTAAAAGTTTTATTAAGTAGTAAAAATATTAAAGAGTTATAATTCTTCAATATTTTCAACATACATTAATGGATAATTAAGTTCTTCAATAAATTCAATTTTTATAGTGGCAATTACATTATCTACTTTTGTTTTTATTTTAACATCTAACATATCTCCACTTAAAGAAGTATAGTCAAAATCACTTAATGCAGTATTTAATCTATCAATATTTATTTTTGCATCTACTTCTTCAATTGCAGGTTGTAATTCAAATGTCTCTTTTATTGAATTTTCAATACTTGGTACAGATTCTTTATTTAAAGGAATTCCTACAAATTGGTGGAATAATGCACCCATTGTAATTCCTCCTTCAAATATTGCTCTTTCTCTTGAGCTTATGTTTGAAAAATATTTTTTATTTACATCCATTTTATCCTATTCCTAATGTGAATATTTGATTTAAAAAATCAATTTTTGATGTGAATTCATTTACTGGGCCTGGACTTATATGACAATATATCAAGAATAATGTTATTAATATAATACATCCACCTATGAATTTCCTTTCAGATTTAGGTGATAAAAATGTTACAACTAATCCAAGTATTAAAAATCCAATTATTATGTATATTCCATAATTTGCTTGTGGATTATCTTGAATAACATATTTATCTAAAGGCCCTTTACTTGTGTAATTTGCTTTTATAATAAGTCTTTTTTCTGTTGTACCTATTGGAGTACAAGTAATTAATGATAATGTTTGTGTCTCACTACTTATTATTGGTCTATATGTTGCAGGTACTACAGTTTTATTATAAACTGTATAGTTTACTTCACCGATTCCTGGCCATTGTAATGTTATTATATCTCCAGGATTAAGTTCATTTAATCTTAAAAATGGTGAACCAAGTAATGTTCTATGTCCAAATAGAATTACATCTCCTTCTCCAGGATCATATGATTTTCTTTCATGATAAACTCCTTCTGAAATAGAATTGTTATTTATCTTTTCATGTAATCCAATTTTTTCACAAACTACAACAGGATTATTCATATCATTTTCTGTAATAAGTTTATTTGAAAAATATGTAACCTCATTTGCAGCATATAATCCAACAATTAAAAGAGCAATTATTATTACAATTGTTGATTTATCCATATTATCCTCTAATTGTTTTTAATATTTGATTTATAAATTTATAGAATCTATTTTAAATACTTTTTAATTTTAAAAAATATTTCTTGTTTTTTGTAGAATCTATTTTAAATACTTTTTAATTTTAAAAATATATCTTTCATAAATATATTAAAATATTATTTCTGATTCTATTTTAATTTTATTAAATTTTTTAATTTATTATTATTTTTAAGATTATTTTAATTAAATTGAATCATTATTTTTAATTTCATTAATCATCCAATCGGGACTATCTTTTGTAGGTATTGTTAAGATTAAACTATCCATATTATTTAATATAAATCTTACATCTTCTCGTGGAACTTCTAAAAATATTAAATAATTTGCATCTAAATCTCCAATATTTGATTCTCTTTCATAATCAGATAATCTAATTCCATAGCTATTTAATACATTTTCTGTTTCTGATTCACTATAATCAATAGAATTTGCTTTAAGATCTTCTTCAACATCTGTTGTATATGTATATGATGAATTTTCTGAATTTTTAGATATAGTTTCTTCTGTTTTTGAATTTATTGTTCCACTATCTTTTCCTCTCATTATTGCAAGTACTGTACAACCACTAATTTCAGGATTAGTATTTTTTGAATTATTACTTATTTTATCTGTAGAATTTGAATCATTTTCTTTATTTGTTAAATCATTACTAGTTGAATTCATATAATAAACATCTATTTTACTTCCAGTACTTATTAAACCACTTGCAGCTTGAAGTCTTGAAACTTCAATAGGTACTGCTACTGTATCTGGTTTTTTAAGCTCTATATTTGAAAGTATGTATCCATCATTATCTTCTATGATTTTAATAGCTTCATCTTCACTTATAAGCATATTTTTTTTACTATCATTTGTATAAGTAAGCATTATTCTATTTCCAATATCCTTATTTTCTTTGATTTTTTTTAGATGATAATCTTTCCATTGTGCTGTTGCTGGTCTTAAAACATCTACACTATCAATATCTAATTTATTATGGCAATTATTTATACGATCTTCAAGAACAGTTGCTTCTTTTGCATTAACTAATGGTCCTTTGTATAATTGGTTTATTTCATTTAGTTTAGCTATTTTTTCATTATTTAATTCATTTTCTTTAGGTTCATATATTGCAAAATAATATATTCCTCCAATTATTATGATGAATATTATAATAAAAACTATAATTCCCATTTTAGCTTTTTCTTTATCTGTTAAATTATTTTTTTTATTATCTGCTTTTAATTTAAAACTTTTCACTAATGGTTTTGATATTTTTTCTTTTTTCCTTGGTTTTTTTAGATTACTGGTATTTATTTCCTTTAAATTCTCATTATCTAAATATTCTTCATTATTTCGGTGTTTTTGCTTTAAATTATCATATTTTAACTGTTCTTTCTTGTTTATTATATTCTGGAAATTATTCTTATCCTCTTGAAATTCATCTTTAATATTATTATTTTCTTCATAATTTGAATTTAAATCAGTACTTATTCCTTTAAGATTAAATTTTTCATCATTATTCACTGATTTATAAATATTATTGTCTATTTCATTAAATTCTTTAAAATCAGATAAATTTTTGTTTATAGTTTTATTAGAAGAATTTTCATTTAAATCTTTTTCAAAATCAGTAGTTTCATCATTAAAATAATCATATAAGAAATCATCTAAATCTCTAATTTTTGATAAATCTTTTATTTCTGTATTTTCTGGTTTTAAAAAGTTTTTAATTTTATTGATTAAACCATGTTTATCATTTTTTAGAGGTTCTAATGATTTTGGTTTATTTTTTTCGTCCTTCATTTTACCAACCTTTGTAGATGGAAGATTTTGGACTAAAAAAGTAATAAAAAAGTAGTATTTATAAATTTAATTATTATTTTTAAAGATATTACTTATTAAATAGTATAATGTTATTATAAGTAAAATTATAGCTGCAATATTAATGTTTTGTATAATTAGAACTTTCATAAACATTAATAAAATTAATATTAATGCAAAAGCTATTATTTTTATATTATCTAATTTTTTATATTTCACATTACTTATCATAAGTATTGAAACTATTATCATAAGTATCATTGCAATGTAAATATTGTATAATCCACTTAAATAATAGCTTACTAATATAAATGCAATTCCAGGTATTGGAAAACCAATAAAACCTTTAAATTCTGTTTTATCTGCAATTACATTATAACGTGTTAATCTTAGTACTCCACATATTACTATAAATAATGAAACTATTATTAAACAAATTTCTGGACTATGTAAATTTATACCTGAGATGTATAGTAATATTGCTGGAGCTACTCCAAATGAGATTATATCTGATAAGGAATCAATATTTTTTCCAAATCCATAAATATCATTTCTACATACTTTTCTAGCAGTCCAACCATCAATTGAGTCAAAGATTATTGCTAAAATAATAAATATTGTAGCTAAATTTAAGTTATTATTTATAGCACATATTATAGATAAAAAACCTGAACTCATATTTCCTAATGATATAAAATCAGGTATAGCTATAAAATGTTCCATTCCTGTTTTTTTAATTTTCATATTAACTCTTATACTCCTTTATTCTTATTTGTTTAATAGTATTAATTAGTTTTATTTTAAATAAAAATTGTGGATTAATTTATTAATATATATAATGTATAAACATTATAATAATATAATAGTCTATTAATTTTTGACTTGATAATTTTATGTAATTTTTGATTGATTTTTTGAAATGATTAAATTAAATTTATTTTTTAATTTTTAAGTTTCATAAATTTGTATAAAAACAGTTTTATGTGTGTACGATGATTGAAGATAATATTCGAGCTTTAAGAGAAGCTGCAAGGATTACTGATGATAAAGATGATAAAAAAGATTCATCTATCAATCATGCTCCTGAAAAATTATGGTGTGTAATGGCAGGTAATGATAAATTAATCGATGACATTGCATATGATGCTATATCTTCTAGAGATAAAGTTAAAATCCTATTTAGGGAACATGTTACTTTAGAAGAAGATAAAATCAATAGAAAATTTGATTTTATCATGTTATATGGTGAAGCAGCTATTATTAAAAGACTTAGCAATGATTGTAAAGATGGTGGAGGGGCATATATTAAGATACCTCAAAGTTTTATTGAAGAAAAATCTAATTTAATGATTTTAGTAGGTCCAGACGATACTATTAGAAAATCTGTTGCTAAAATGGAAAGAGCTAGAATTCAATTTGGTATATTGTTAGATGATCAAACTACCGGTTTTATCCAAACAGATATAAATATTAAATTACCTAAATTTTTAAAAAATACATTTAATCCATTGTTTAATGTTAGTGAAGTTGTTTTAAAAACAATTTTAATATCTGTTGATAAGGATAAGGATGTGAATAAAGTTTCAGATATTGCTACATCAGATAAAATTTTTGTTATTGACTTTAAGGATATTGATATGGAGGCTTAATTAATGAGTTTATTTGGAAATAATAATGATAATAATAAAACTAAAGAAACACCTAAACAATCCACTGTACGTAATAGTTTAGGTATTGATTTGGGTACTTTAAATACTGTAATTGCAAAACCTGCAGGGGATAAATTTGATTTATACCAAATTCCTTCTGTTGTTGCTGTTAAAAAAGATGACCCTACTGCTGTTTTAGCAGTTGGTGAAGAAGCAAAATTAATGTTAGGAAGAACACCTGAGGATATTATTGCAGTAAGACCACTTAAAAAAGGAGTTATTGAAAATATTGTTCAAGCTCAATCTTTACTTATTCGTGCAATTCAAATTGGTATTAATGAAGGGGAATCTGTTGGAAGACTTGTAATTGGTATTCCTGGAGATTCTTCAGAAGTAGAAAAAAATGCAGCAGAAGAAATAGGAAGAAAAGCAGGTGCTGATGAAGTTATTGTAATTAGTGAAGGTTTAGCTGCAGCTATTGGTGCTGGATTACCAATTGCAGAACCTAATGGTATTATGATAATTGATATTGGTGCAGGTTCTACTGATTTAGTTGTTATTTCTCTTGGTGGAATCACTGATATTGAAACTGTAAGAGTTGGTGGAGACGATATTGATAATAGAATCGTTGAATTAATTGCTGAAAAATATAATGTAGCTATTGGTATTCATGATGCAGAATCTGCTAAAATGGAAGTTGGTATGGTCCATTGTAGCGAAACTCTTGAAAATTTATCTGTAGAAGTTATTGGTAAATCTTTAGAAACTAATAGACCTAAAAAAGTTGTCATTGATTCTATGCTTGTAGCTGATGCTGTTGAGCCTTCTATAAAATCAATTATTGATGGATTAAACTTAATCTTTGAAAGATTATCTCCAGAATTAATTATGGGTATTTATAAAAATTCTGTTGCTGTAGGAGGAACTTCAAGATTACGTGGTCTTAAAGAAAGGATTTATGATGAAGTAGGTGTACCTGTAACTATTTCAGATGATCCAATGACTGTAGTTGCAAAAGGTACTGCTATTGTTGCTGCAGAACCATTAGCTTTAGAACCTGAAGTACGTCTTAGAGCTATGAAATAGATTTTTTAATCTATTCTTTTATTTTTTTTTACTAATTATTTTACTATTATTTTTTTTATTTTTAATTTTATTAGTCTATTTTTTTATTATTATTTAAAAAAGAATTATTTTATTTGTTCTATGTAGACTATTTTTTATTATTTATTTTAAGGTTATATTATGGATATTATGGGTGTTGATGAAGCAGGAAGAGGTCCAGTATTAGGTCCTATGGTTATTGGAGGAATTGTAATACCTGAAAAAATGAATATTGTACTTGAAAGAATGGGTGTTAAAGATTCTAAAAAATTAACTCCTGAAAGAAGAGCTATTCTTGCACGTAAATTATCTAAAATGTTTGATTATGATACTGTAGTAATCAGTGCAAAAGATATTGATAATTTAAGAGCAAAAGGTGTTAATTTAAATGATATTGAAAAATTAGGGATGCTTAAAGTTATTCGTAAATTAAATGCAGATGAAGTTATTATTGACTCATTTGATATTAAAGAATTGCGCTTTCAAAATCAAATTCAAAGAGAACTTGGTGATGATATTAAAGTCATTGCTAAAAATAAAGCTGATGATACTTATGTTCAAGTAGGTGCTGCATCTATTATGGCTAAAGTTACTCGTGATAATATTATTGCTGATTTAAACAAAGATTATAAAGATATGGGTGGTATTGGATCTGGTTATCCAAGTGATCCTCATACTCAGCATTTTTTATCTAAATTTACTTATGATGAGCTTCCTGATTTTGTACGAAGATCATGGAATACTGTTAAAAAAATGAAAGATGATGAAAGTCAAATGAGGTTTTAATTTTATTAT
>NZ_MRCT01000054.1 GCF_002208625.1 Methanobrevibacter sp. 87.7 | reverse complement strand
AATTAATATTTTTAAAAATAGATTTTATTTATTATTTTTTTAAAATAGTTATACTAATTTTTTTTAATTATATTTTTTATAAGTAGTTAAATTTAGATTTATTTAGAAATAGTCTTTATTAATTTTAAATTAATTAATTAAAAAAAAAGAATTTAAATTATAATTACTTATTATAACTTAAATTAAGATTTAGTGTTTATATTTTTTTGATTAGTTACATGATTAGTAAATATGAATATTATTGGAGTTATTATGTATAAATATGTAAAATTTGGACTAATGAAATAATCACCTAATATTATAATAATAGTTAATAAAACCATAATAAAGAAAGTATTTGTATGATATCTTCTTTCTTCAAGATCAACTACATCAAGGAATCTTTTAGTATATCCATAATAAACGCTTATTAAAGATAATAATACTATAATAAAAATATTTGATGTAAATACTAATTCTGCAATAAAGTAACCACCATATTCTGTTAATAATGATGTTGTAAATGGCATAAATGATATTGATGCTAAAAATAAAATATTTATCCATAAATATGTAACATTCATATTTTTTATTTTAATTATTTCATGATGATAAACCCAAAATGTACCTACTAAAATAAAACTAACAAGCACAGTACCTATTGAAGGAATTATTGAGTACATAAATAAAATTATATCATGAGAACTTTTCATTTGAAAATCAGGTAATTTAATACCAAAAGCAAGTAAAGTCATTACCATTCCAAATATTCCATCTGTAAGTGCAAGTAATCTTCCAGGATCTATATTAGAGTCTTGATCAAATGCATCTTTAAATCGATTAGAAAATTGAAGATAATGGGTAAATTCTCTAAATCTATTATTTAATATATTAAATCTATTTTCTTTTTCTGAATCTTCTGTTTTTTGTTGATTATTTATATTATCATGTATATCGTGTGGTGTTTGTTTGTTTTGGTAATTATTATCTATTTTATTAGAATTCTCACTTTTTAGTTCATTTAAACGTTTTTTAAGTTTTTTTCTTGCAAGATTTAATTCATAAATATCTTTGTTTAATTCCTCATCTTCAATATAATCTAGAATATTTTTTGGATTTATTGTTTCATCATTTTTCTTCTCCATACAAATTACCCCTTATATTATAATATTATATTGAATTATTTTTTAATAAATTTATATTTATTATAAAATTTTTAAGTTAATTATGGATTTTAATTTATTTATATAATTGATTTTTTGTTTGTATTTTTAGGTTTTTTATATATTTAGTTAAAATTTATTTTTCCCATATTTTTAAGTTTTTTTGTGTTTTCTGTAGTAAATTTTATGTTATTTATTAAATTTTTATCATGTTTTTAAGCATTTTATTTACTGAATTTATTCTGATTATATTTTTTGAATTATATTAAACAATTTAGTTTATAATTAATTATTTTTTAATATATTACAATATTAAATATAATATGATTAATTATAATTTGATTAATTTTTAATTTAAATTAAGTATATTATAATAATATAATTTTATATTAGTATACTATTTTAATATTTTATTAATATTTTTAAATATATTTCATGTTGATATGTAATTAGTTTCATTTGTTAATTGTTTAATTGTATATTTATTTGTACTAATTTTTTTATCTGATTTTTATGAAATTTTTATCTGATTTTACATGATTTTATAAAAATTTTGTATATTCGATTAAATAAGAGTTACACTGAAACAAATATTGTAAAATGTTTAATTGTTTATATTATTAAATTAAATATTTTAATTTTTCTTAATTAAAGCTCTATTCTATCTTATTTTAATAAGATACCTATTTTATTTAACTATTTGAGTTTAAAAAGTATGTATTTCTTAAATTTTAAAAGACATTAATTTTAAGTTTTTAATTAAATTTTCTTATAATATTTTCTTATTTTATTAATTTTTAATAGTATTATGCTATTTTTGACTATTACAAATAGTTTTATGCTTTATTTCTTAATCATAACATTTATATACAATTTTTAACTTAGAATTATATATGAAATTATTTCTAATAATCCATGGTTTTTAAAAATTATAAATTAATAATTAAATTTCATAAATATTTTAGAAATTTAAATTCTATTATTGAATTTTTATAATATTTTGAAAATTTTATTTTCAATTATTGAATTATTAATTTTAATTCCTATGATTTTTAAAAGTCTAAATTATTATTGATATAATTTTAAAATTTGAATAGGAGGCGAAAAATGTCGAAGAAATTTAGATATTTTAGCTTACTATTAGTTCTTGTTGTCGTTTTATGCATTGGTGCAGTTTCTGCTGCTGATGTAGATAATGGAACTACAGTTAGCATGTCAAATTCTTCGGTTCAAGATTCAGTTCAAAATGTTAATGATAATGTAAGTACAAATTCAATAGATTATACATCCACTGTTGGAAGTACAAGTAATTTATCTACAACTGTTTCAGGTGATTATGATAATACTAGTGATGTTGTAAATAATAATGTTTCTAGTTTAAATAGTACTCCAGTTGCTAATAATGATTTATCTATAGATGATACTGTTAATGATTCTAATAGTGTTAAAGTAAATAATGCTTCAAATACTATTAATGATTCTAATAGTGTTAATACTATTAACAATTCAAAAGATGTTAATTCATCTTCTGTAAAACCTGTTGTTCTTAAAGCTGCAGGTTCTGAAAACTCTAATAGTTTTACTATTAATCAAATTATTAGTGCAGCTAAATATGTTAAAAACTATTATGCTTCAAATGGTAAATTACCAAGTACTGTAACTATTGGTTCAGTAAAAGTTAGTTTAGCTCAATTTTTATATTATGAATCCAAAGCTCTCAGTCAATTAAACTCTGATAATAAAGCAAACATTGCAATTATCGGATCTATGGGTGAACCTTCTAGTCCAAATATGGGGGATTCCGTAAGTGGTAAATTTACTAAATCTGCTTATGTTGATTCAGCTACTAGGACTTATAAATTTATATTAAACTATAAACAAGGTCCTAATTATTCAACTACTACTCTTAATAGAGTATCTTATAATAGATTAATTGAAGCATTTAGCGTTGCTCTTGATTATTATGGATCTAACGGTAAATTACCTGATTATTTAACTCTTAAATACGGTTCTAAAACTACTGCAGGTATGAATCCAGTTAATTCTGTAAGTATTAATCAAATCATTGCTGCATCAAAAGTTCTTAAAGAATATTATGCAAGTAATGGTAAACTTCCAAGTACTGTTATGGTAGGTTCTGTAAAATGTACTTTAGCTCAATTCTTATATTACGAATCTAGAGCTATTAGTCAATTAAACTTTGGTAATAAAGCAAATATTGCTATTGTTAAAGCTTTAAATGAACCTTCTAGTCCTAATTTAGGAAACGTTAAAAGTGGTAATTTAGCTAAATCTGCTTATGTTGATTCAGCTGCTAGGACTTATAAATTTATATTAAACTATAATCAAGGTCCTAATTATTCAACTACTACTCTTGGAACAGTTTCATATAATTATTTAATCAGAGCTTTCGCTGATGTACTCGTATCTTATGGTAATAATAATGCTTTACCTTCTAGTGTAGCAATTAATAATAATGCAAATGTTAAACAAACTACTACTATTACTGTAAACTCTGGTGATGTTTACAAAAAAGATGATAAGTATAGTGTTGTTCTTAAAGATGCATCTGGTAAAGTCCTTGCTAATCAAAAAGTTCAGTTTAAAATAAGTGGTCTTACTACTGTTTATTCTGCAACTACTGATGCAAAAGGTGTTGCTAGTTTTATTATTAATTTAAATTCAGGTAGTTACACTGTTACTGCATCATTTGCAGGTAATGGTAATTACCAAAGTTCTTCTAAATCTTCAAAAGTTTATGTTGTTTCAAATTCAACTAATGGATTTAATAATAACACATTTTCAATCTTTTTATTTGGAAGTGATATGAATAATATAAATTTAGCTACACTTGCTTCAAATCATGTTGGTAATGTTTTCTTAAATTATTATGCTATTGAAAAATACGGAAATTCTGGTGTAGAAAATTTCATTGCAAATGCAAGAAAATATAATATTAATGTTTATATTTGGATGCAAACTTTTTATGATGGTACTTGGGTAAATCCTGCAACTTGTGGTCAAGCTTATTGGACCCAAAAAATAAATGAAGCTGTATCTTATGCTAAATTAAATGGTGTAACTGGTATTGCTTTAGATTATTTAAGATTTGGAGGAAATGCTTATAAATATTCTAATGGAACATCTTCTATTACTATGTTTACCAAAATGTTAACTGCTGCTGTTAAAGTTGTTAACCCTAATATTAAAGTTGCTGCAATATTAATGCCAGAAACTTCACAAAATGCATATTACTATGGTCAAGACTCTGATCAATTAGGAAATATTGTAGATATTCTTATGCCTATGATTTATAAAGGTAACTATCAAGCTGGTAGTTCCTGGATTAAATCAACTACTGCTTACTTCAAAGCTCATTCAGGTAATGCACAAGTATGGACTGTATTACAATCATACAAGTCTGATAATGATGTTACTAAATTAAGTGCATCTGAATTAAAAACTGATGCTCAAAATGCATTAGATGGTGGCGCTGATGGTGTTTCATACTTTAGATATGGTTATTTAAATTATGTTAACTCTACTACCTTAAATGGTGGTATAAGCTCTATGGGCGTTAATGATACTTCTAATAATAACAATAACTCTGGAAATAATACAATTGTTTACAATACTACTATTAATGGTAACAATGTTACTATAATTGGTGGTACTGGAACATATTATACTGTTGTATTAAAAGATCAAAATGGTAAAGTTCTTGCAAATAAAAAAGTTAGATTTTCTATAGTTGGTGTAAACTATGATGTTGTAACTGATTCCAATGGAATTGCAAAACTTCAAATAAATTTAATGGGAGATAAATCTTACGATATAGGTTATTTATTTGCTGGTGATGAACATTATAATGGTTCTAATGGATCTGCAGTAATTAAAGTTACTAAAACTAATCCAAGTATATCAGCTTCTAATGTAACTATGTATTATAATGATGGTTCCAAATTTGTTGTTGTTTTAAAAGATTTCCAAGGTAAAGCTTTAAATAATCAAGCAATTTACCTTAAAATTGGTAATTCTGTTTATAAAATAGTTACAAATACTAATGGTCAAGCATCCTATGTAGTTAATTTAACTCCAGGAACTTATGCAATAACATTTACTTACAATGGTGATTTCTACCGTTATAGTGTTAGTTCAACAGGAAAAATTGTAGTTAAAAAATTATCTTATGTTATAAAAGCAAACGATTATACAACCACTAATAAAACAGGATATTATACTGTTAGTGTATATGATAACCTCGGTAATAAAGTTGCAAACCAATATGTTAACATTACCATTGCAGGAAAACTTTCTACAGTTAAAACTGATTCCAATGGTGCTGTTAAAGTTGCATACACTTTAAATCCAGGAACTTATAATGTTGTTTCAAGTATAGTTGGAAATAATTTATATGATGGAAATTCCGTCACTAAAAAAATTACTGTTAATAATCAGCCAGCTACTTATTTAACTATTACACAGATTATCGATGCTGCAAAAACAGTTAAATCATATTACGTAGCTCATGGTTCTCTTCCATCTACTGTTACTATCGGATCAACTAAAGTTACTATATCTCAATACTTATATTATGTATCTAGAGCTATAGCACAATTAAATACTAATAATATGGCTAATGTACCAATTATTAAATCAGTTGATTCAGCAAGTAATCCTAATATGGGAGATACAATTAATGGTAATTTATATAAAGCTGGATATGTTGATTCAGCAAGTAGGACTTATAAATTCATATTAGAAAATATGCAAGCTCCTAACTATTCAACAACTACACTTAATAGAGTATCATTTAATACTCTTACTGAAGCATTCAGTACTGCTCTTGTATATTATAGTGGAAATAAAAAATTACCAGATTATCTTACTATAACATCAGGTAAAGAAACTACTGCTCATGCTACTAGTACTACAAGTAATGTTATAACAATTAACCAAGTTATTGAAGCTGCAAAAGTTGTTAAAGATTATTATGCTAAAAATAAAAAATTACCAAGTAGTGTAATGGTTGGTTCATATAAATGTACTTTAGCTCAATTCTTATATTACGAATCTAGAGCTATTGCTCAATTAAATACTAATAACATGACAAATATTCCAGTTATTGGTTCAATTAATGAACCATCAAGCCCAAATATGGGAGATTCTATTAAAGGTAATTTAAATAAATCTGGATATGTTGATTCAGCAAGTAGGACTTATAAATTCATATTAGAAAATGAACAAGGTCCTAATTATTCTACTACAACTGTTGGAAAAGTATCATATAATGCTTTAATTGAAGCATTCAGTAGAGTTCTTTCATATTATAGTGAAAATAAACAACTTCCAGCTTATGTTAGTATAGATACAACAACTAGTGCAGATACATCATCTATTACTGCTCTTGCTAAAAGTTTAACTGAAGGCCTTACTTCCCAATATGATATGGCTGTTACCATGTTTAATTGGGTAAGGGATAATGTAGTTTACGATTACTATTATAACTCCCAACAAGGTGCATCTTTAACTTTAACTAAAAGAAGTGGTAATTGTTGTGATCAATCTAACCTTTATGTTGCTATGTGTCGTTCTGTTGGTTTAACAGTTCGTTATGTCCACGGTTACTGTCACTTTACTGATGGTTGGTATGGTCACGTTTGGACTGAAGTAAATGTAAATGGTAAATGGTATTCTGCAGATTGTGTTTCTACAAGAAATACCTTTGGTACAATTAATAATTGGAATACAAATACTGCAACCATATACAATAGATATACAAATTTACCGTTCTAATTTAAATGAAAATGGGAATTGATATTTAATATCAATTATTAGAATAGTTTAGAAGTTTTTTACTTCTAAATTATTTCTTATTTTAATTTTTTTATTTTTTTCATTGTTTTATGATTTTTAATTTTTATTTTTTTTCTCTGATTTTTATTAATTAAGTTATATACTTATGTTTTTAGCTTTATTTTGTGATTTATTCATATTTTTAGTTTTTTAACAGTTTTTAGTTTTTATCTGTGTTTTATTGTTACTTTTAAATTTTTTTTAAGTGTTTTTTAGTTTTTATTTTCTGTATTTTTATGTGAATTTTTTTCTTAAATTTAGATTTTTTAAGTTTGTATTTTTATGTGGATTTTTTTCTTTTATTTTGATTTTTTAAGTCTATATTTTCTGAATTTTTTAGTGTTTTTTATTGATTTTTTTCTCAAAATTAGATTTTTTGGAACTTTTTTAAAAAATGTTTTAAATTCTTTTATCTATCTATTTTCTCCTAATTTTTCATTTATTTTCGGATTATATGTTTTATATACTCTTATTTTTTATAGTTATGATTTAACTATAATCAGTTTATCTATAATATAATAAGCATCTTTATTACAAGTCTTTACTTAAATTTTAAAAATGATTTTCATATACCTTTTATTATCTTTTTTTATTTACTATTTTAACATTATATCGTTTAATTTATTAATTTCTATAATGATTATGGCTTTTATAATCTTAAGTATTGATTTTAATGCTTATTTCTTTAAAAAAAGATTTATATATGATTTATGCTATAAGTTATTACTGTAGTAAAAAATATTTTTATTAATTAATTAAAATTTGATTATTCAAGATAATTTACTAATTAAATAAAATTTTTAGTTTTAATTATCTAGATAATTTTAAATAAGTTTCTTAATTACTTGTTTATGAATTTTAAATTATTTTTAATTGAAATATTTTTTAGATAGATTTTATATTATAATTATTAGGAGGAAAAAATGTCGAAGAAATTTAGATATTTTAGCTTAATAATAATTTTCCTTATTGTTTTCATTGGTATTGGTGCATTAAGTGCTGCTGATGTTAATAATAATGATTCATTACAAGCAGTATCAGATTCTTCTGTTCAAACTGTAACAAATAATACGGTTTTAAATTCCGTAAATACATCTAATTCAACTATAGTTACTTATTCAAATTCAGATTCCAATCTTGGACAATCTGTAAGTAATAATAATCTAAATATTGATACTGAAGATTCTGTTAATAATAATGTTGTTAATACTCAAATTAACAATAATACATCTACTAATACTCAAATTAGCAATAATTCAAGTGGTAATGTATTAAATAATCAAATTAACAATAATCCAAATTCAAGTAGTAATACTGTACTTAAAAGTACTAGTGCTAATTCAGTAGTACTTAAAGCTACTAGTACACCTACTAGTTTCAGTATTAATCAGATTGTTAGTGCTGCTAAGACTGTTAGGGCTTATTATGCTGCTAATGGTAAGTTGCCTAGTACTGTAACTATTGGTTCTGTTAAGGTTAGTTTAGCTCAATTCTTATATTATGAGTCTAGGGTTATTAGTCAGTTAAATTCTGGTAATAAAGCAAATATTGCTATTGTTAATTCTTTAAGTGAACCTTCATCTCCAAACTCAGGAGATTCAGTTAATGGTAAGTTAACTAAGGCTGGTTATGTTGATTCTGCTACTAGGACTTATAAGTTTATTTTAAATTATAATCAGGGTCCTAATTATTCTACTACTACTGTTGGTAGAGTTTCATATAATAGGTTAATTGAAGCATTTGCTGTTGTTCTTGATTACTATGGAACAAATAAACAATTACCAAGTTATGTGAATGTAAAATATAATGCTAAAACAACTACTCCTACTACTAGTACTACTGTAAGTTCATTAAGTGTTAATCAGATTGTTAGTGCTGCTAAGACTGTTAGGGCTTATTATGCTGCTAATGGTAAGTTGCCTAGTACTGTAACTATTGGTTCTGTTAAGGTTAGTTTAGCTCAATTCTTATATTATGAATCTAGAGCTATTAGTCAGTTAAACACTGGTAACACTGCAAATATTGCTATTGTTAAATCTTTAAGTGAACCTTCATCTCCAAACTCTGGAGATTCAGTTAATGGTAAGTTAACTAAGGCTGGTTATGTTGATTCTGCTACTAGGACTTATAAGTTTATTTTAAATAATAATCAGGGTCCTAATTATTCTACTACTACTGTTGGTAGAGTTTCATATAATAGGTTAATTGAAGCATTTAGTGCTGTTCTTGATTACTATGGAACAAATAAACAATTACCAAGTTATGTGAATGTAAAATATAATGCTAGAACAACTACTCCAGGAAATATTATTCAAAATCCAACTAATAATACTAATACTAATACCAATACTAACACTACAGTAAATAATAAAGAATTTACTATAGATCAAATTGTTTCAGCTGCAAAAGTAGTTAAAGCATATTATGATGTAAATGGTAAATTACCAAGTACTGTAACTATTGGTTCAGTTAAACTTACATTGTCCCAATTCTTATATTATCAATCTAAAGCAATATCACAGTTAAATTCTGGTAATAAAGCAAATATTGCTATTGTTAATAATAAATTAAATGAACCTTCAAGTCCAAATTCTGGTGACTCTATTAATAATAAAAAATTAACTAAAGCAGGATATGTAGATTCTGCTACTAGGACTTATAAGTTTATTTTAAACAATAATCAAGGTCCTAATTATTCAACTACAACTGTTGGTAGAGTCTCTTATAACAAGTTAATAGAGGCTTTCTGTGAGGTTCTTGTATATTATGGAAATAATAAAGCATTACCTGCTTCAGTGCCTATTTATAGTGCTAAGATTGGAAACTATACTTATATGGTAGTTTCTTCATCTAATAAATATGCAAGTGGTAGTGTATTTTCTATAACATTAAAAGATTCATGGGATAACATAGTTGCTAATCAGAAAATTAGTTTTAAAATAAATGGTGTTGTTTATACAAATACTACTAATTCAAATGGTATTGCATATTTCACTATACCAAATTTAAATGGTAATTATGCTGTAAACTATTATTATACTAATACTAATAGCAGATTATCATCAAGTGGTTCAAAAACAATATCAGTTGTTAGTAATATTACAAGCTTAGTAGGTACTAATTTAACTACTACTAACAATTCTGGTGCTAAGTATACAGTTACTTTAAAAGACTGTTATGGAAATGCTATTGCAAATCAAGTAATAAGCTTTAAAATAACTGGTGTTTCAACTACTTACACAGCAAAAACTAATTCAAATGGTGTTGCAAGTATTGTTATTAATTTACCTACTGGAACTTATACCATAACATATACATTTGCAGGAAATAGTAATTATCCTGGATCAAGTGGAAGATCTACTATTAAAGTAAATAGTAAGATTACTGGTATTTCAATTGATTCACTTATAGATTCTGCTAATTGGGTTAAAGACCAATATACTATAATTTCAAATGGTACTAAATATTCATTTGATCAATATGGTGTTTCTTCAGATGGTAAATATATTATGGCTATTGGTAGACCATCAGCATCTGGTGAATTAAGTAAATATGGTTACACTTTCTATAGAAGTGTATTTAATAGAGTATGTCCTATATGTGGAGGTACACATTTATTCTGGAGTATTTTCTGGGCAGGTAATGAATATGATAATTATGGAACATTCCCTGCTACTGGTAATAAAGAAGGTGGTTCAGCAGAAGGTCACATTTTCTGTGCTGACTGTGATGCAGACTTCTCATGTATAGATGGTTTAAACCATGTTTCTGGTTCAACAAAAGCTCTTACTAAAATAGTTGATACTATAAAAGTTGCTAAATCTGAAGCATATGTTCTTTTAAATGGATCAATGCAAAATGTTGATATTGTATCTTCAGTAGGTCAACTTCCATCTATGGTAAATATTGAAGGTACTTCAATTACCTTATGTCAATATTTCTATTATGTTTGTAGAGCAATTTCTCAGTTAAATGCTGGTAATACTAGTGATATGTCATTTATTATGTATGCTAGTGAACCATCTAACCCTACTATGGGAGATAGTATTAGTGGAGCTACTTTATCTAAAGCAGCTTATGTTGATTCTGCTACTAGGACTTATAAATATATTTTAAATAATAATCAAGGTCCTAACTATTCAACAACAACTGTTGGTAAAGTTTCATATAATGATTTAGTTAAATTATTTACAGATGTTTTAATATATTATGGTAAAAACAATAAATTACCTGATAGTATTACTGTAAATACTTAGATGTTTAAACAGAAAAAGATGATTTAAATTTAAGAGTTTTATTCTCTTAAATTCCATTTTTTATTTTTTTATTTATTTTACTAATTTTTAAATTTCAATTTAAGTATTCTTATTTTGTTATGAAACTTATTTTATTTATTTAAAAAGTAGTTTTTTGTTAAAATCTAGTTTTTTATGTTTTTTGTATTATTAAGAAATAGTTTTTATGTTAAAGTGTAATATTTTTATGTTTTTTGTATTTATGATTTATTTTTACAGGTTAAGAAGTGGTTTTTTCATGTTTTTTCTATTTAAAAACTAGTTTTCCTATTAAAAGTAGCTTTTTATTCGTATTTTAATTTAATT
>NZ_MRCT01000053.1 GCF_002208625.1 Methanobrevibacter sp. 87.7 | reverse complement strand
ATTAAATCTTATGGCCATGAAGATATATAAAATTTTTTTCTTGAATTTCTAAAAAAAAATATGAAATTACTAAAAAATATTTTATTAAATTAAAAATAGCTAAAAAAAATAAAAATTACTTATTAAATTAAAAAAAATAAAAAAAATTTAAAAACTAATAATAATTAAGGAATTTACTATAGTCATAAACTTTTAATGGACATGAAAGAACACATTTTTGACAACCTAAACCTGCACAAAAATCAGTTCTTAATACTATTGCTTTATCTTCAATTTTAATTGCACTTTCAGGACAATTATCAATACAAGTACCACATTGTATACAACCATCAAATTCTGCTTTTAAAAATGAACCAATTTCAACAGTATTTAATCCATCTTCACCAAGTTCAGGTATATCTCTTTCAAATATTTTATATATATTCGAATTTTCTTCTTTTTGAGGTAACTGTTGATAACCATATTTTTTTAACCATTGATTATACATCCATAATGGCATTCCTTGTTCATATACAGCAAGTTCTAATGAATAAATTTTCTCAAAAGTTTCACATGTTGCAAGCATAATATGATTACTTTCCATTCCATCAGCAATATCTTGTAAAGTATTTAATAAATCTGGATTAAAACATATATCTTTTGCCATTGCTAAAGAAGTATTTCCTATTTGATAAATTTCTTTTGAAGAAGGTGGAATCTGACCAACATCTAATGATTTTAATGGGTCAACATAAAATCCAGATGCACCAGCCATATAACAAGCATCAATCTCATCAAGATCTATTCCTGCAACTTCTGCTAAAGTTAAATGTGCTGCTCTAAATGCACCTAATGCTTTTCCAATATTTACAATATCTTCAGAAGATAAATAAACATCATCTTGTAAGTAAATTTTATCAGAATTTTTTATTTTACCATCTTCAATAATTTTATCTCTAAGACCTAAACTAAATGCAGCAATTACTCCAGTACCAGTAATACCTTTAGCTTCAACATCATTTTGAGATTTTTTAATTATTTTACCATTTTCAGGATTAATAATTTCACCATCAACAGGAATAAGTTCATCATTTAAAACCTTTATAATCCATCCATCATCAACTAAGTCTAAATCAGAAATAGTATTTGGTGAAGCTAATCTTCCTTTTTTAATCATTTGTCCTTCAATTGCAGGACCTGCTGCAGCAGAACATGTAAATATTTCACCATCAATTACTAATGCCATTTCAGCATTAGTTCCAAAATCTGTAATTAAAAATATTCCCTCTTTTTCAAGAATTCCAGATTTATAAAGCATTGCTAATGCATCAGCCCCAATTTCATGTTTAATTGCTGGAGGAATATACACTTCAGTATTAGGATTAAGATTAAGTCCTATTTTTTCAGAGGTAGTTATAGTAGATTTTCTAGATGGAGGTATAATATTTTGATCTTTAATTGCATTTTCACCCCAATATGCAAGATCTCTAATTTCTAAATTAGCAAAAAGAGATAATTGTATAGGGTTTCCACAAACAGAAACTCTTTTAACTTTTTCTTTATCAACATTTAAACTATTAATAACTTTATTTATAGATTCAATTAAAATATTATGTGCAGTTTCAGAACCAACATTTAAAGCAAAATGAAGATGATCTACTACATTTGCTCCTGGTAATGGATGTCTTAATGTAATAGATGTAGATATTACTTTAAGTTCATTTAAATCTAAAGCTTGAGCTCTTATCCCACTTGTTCCTATATCAATAGCAATAGCATATTCTTCATTCATTATATTACCTCAATACTAATTAACTATAATATTATTTTTAAAAATATATGATAAAAATTTATTTAATTAAATATTATTTATAAAAATACATTAAAAAAAACTACACAAACTAAAAAAAAACACTACCTAAAAAAAAACCTTAAAAAAAAACTACACAAACTAAAAAAAAACACTACCTAAAAAAACCTTAAAAAAATCCAAAAAACTACATAAAATTAATAAATCAAATAATAACTAAAAAATAGCTAATAAATAAATTCAATAAAAATAGTAAATAATAGAAAATCTGTTTAAAAAAAGAGTATAAAGAATAATAAAATTCAATATACTCCCTATAGACTAGATAGAAATCTATGAATATTCTGGTACAAATTCACCAACAACATCAGAATAATTTTTCCTTAAATCTCTCCAATCTTCATGGTCTTTAACAATTGCATCAGCTAATTTTGGAGTATGGTAAGCTTCAACACCATAAACAGTCATATCCATAGATTCTACATAATCTTTTCTTACAGCTCCTCCACCACAACCAATTGCAGGAACTTCAAGACCTTCTGCTTTTAATGCATCGACTACTTTAGGGAATGCAGTCATAGTTGTTGTCATAAGTGCAGTTCCAGTTAAAAAGACAGGATGATACTTTTTAACAGCTTCAACTACTTTACTTGCAGGTACATCTCTACCTAAATCAATAGCTTCATATCCACCTGCTCTTAAGAACATTAAAATTAAGTTTTTACCAATATCATGAGGATCACCTTCAGCTACAAATGAAACAACAGTTCCTTTAGTTTCACTTTTATGGCCTAAAACTTTTTCACATTCTTTTACTGCTTCCATCATAGCATCTCCAGATAACATTAAATCAGGTAAGAAGTAAATACCTTTAGTATATAGTGCACTTACAGCATTTATTCCAGCCATCAATCCTTTATTAATAATATCTAATGGAGATACTTTATCATCTAATGCTTTTGTAACTAAATCTAAAGTTTCATCTTTTTTCTCATAAAGAATTGCAAGAGCAATTGATTTAAATGGTTCTTCATCAGGAAGAATTTCAATTACTTCTGGATGCTCTTCAGGTTTAATAGCAGGGCCTTCTAATTTTACATTATACCTTATAGCAATGTTTTTCTGATTAATTTTACTTTCTAATTCCTCATAAGCCATATTATCCCCTTCTTAATTATTTAATATAAATCTAAATTTTACTAAACTATAATTCATAGTTTTTAGGATCAAAGTCAGGTACTTTTCTTTTATATCTTCTAATACATTGTTTAATAAATTTATCTGAATCATCAGGTAATTTTTCTAATGTATTAATAGCACTGTCTAAAGTATCCCTTTCAAATCTAGTTAAATACATTTTTTTACTATCAACCGCTTCATTAATAATTTTTCCAGCTTCTAATGCTGCAGCTATACTTCGTTTATATGGATCATCACCATATTCAACAATTGCTTGACCTATACGATATGCATTATCATAAGCAAGTACTAATGCTTGAGGATCTCTATATTTATCAGTGAGAGTATATAAATCCCTTAAAGTTTCAGCTTCACCAGCTTCAATAGCAGTATTCATTAATGCTGCTTCATAACCAGTAGCTTGTAACCATACTTGTGGTGTAGTTCCACCCATTTCTTCTCTATGGTATACAGATTCATTACTCCATGCATCAGTTACTCCAGCAATTAAGTTACCCATTAAATCAGAATGAGCACAAACTGCATTTTTACCTTCAGTTGAAATTGGAACACCAGAAATAGCTTTAACAATAGGGTTTTCATAACCACAATCTTTAAGAGGTCCAGTTGCTCCAGCTTCAACTGCAACTAAACTATTTGCTGCACCAACAGCCCTAGTAATTGCAGCAAATGTATGTGAACAATCTTTATCAGTTAACCCACCTGCTAAAAACATTGCAGTATTTGACTGAGAACAGTTAGTATCCCCTCCACAAATTACATTATGTTTTTTACAAATTGAACTAATTTCAGTCCACATATATTCCATATCAATACTTCCAAGAACACCAATACCAAAGATTATAGCTTTAATATCTCCCCTAGAAATACCATAATCAGATACAGATTTTCCACCAGTAGTTTCAATACCAATAACATCTGCACCATTTTCAGCACTTTGTTCAATAGATTCAATTACTTTTTGATATTGATCAGAAGTTCTAAATCCAGAACCTTTTTCCTCATCACGAATATCTGCAGGAGTAGCTTGAAGTGCAATCTTAATACCATATTCCTCTTGATATTTTTCTAAAATTTCAGCTTGACCAGCAGTACAAGCACCAGTCCAATCTGGATTATTAGTTTGTTGAGAAATATGTTCTTGTTCAATCATAAATGAAGGTAAACCTACATTTACAGCCCTAGCAGCTGCACTTCTTGCAATATTAGAACATTCAGAAACCATAGTTTCTTTACTATTTTCAGTACCTTCACCTGGTGCTACTTTAATAATAGGTACAACATGCCCTGCACCAAATTCAATACCTCTTTTTCCTTTAACTGGATATTTAGCATGCCCAAAAAGCATTTCTTCTGGACTATCATATTCCATTTTTGTGTATCTTTTCATATTATTACTCCCCAATTAAAAGTTTAAAAGAATTAAAAATTCTATTTAATATAATTAATATATATTTTAAATGTTCATAATATATTTTTTCATTTAAATAAAAAAATATAAAATATAAATTTAACTTTACAATAATTAGAAATTTATAAAAATAACTTAATAAAGTTCAATTTATATAAATTAAAAATTACTTTAAAAGTATACGAATAAAAATAAATTAATAAAAATTTAAAAAATTTAATAGAATTTAAAAAAAAATGATTTTAAAATTTAAAAATTAATCAATAAAAAATAAGTAAAGACAAATAATAAATATCTAATTAAATAAAAATAATTAAGAATTAAACTATTAATTATACACTAATTGGAAGTGATACTATAACAACAGAAGAAGAAAAGGAAATTGAAAGTGTTGAAGAAAACATAAATAGTGAAAAAAGTGGCGATGAATTCGTAAGAGACTGTTGTATTGGTATTTTATTAATAATAATAGTAATATTTTCTGCAAATTGGTTAATAAGCGAATATACTGGAACTACAGGTACAATGGTAGAAAGTCAATTTAAAATACCTAATGGACTTTCACTTCCAAAGGATAGTGATGCAAGTTATTCCAATCATATAATCTACTTAAAAGATGACAATGGAAATCACTTATCAGTAACTGAAGATATTAGTAACAATGAAAAAGAAAATGAACTAAATAATTTAGTAATTATTAATAAAACAACAGAACAAATTAATGGAGTAAATGTTACTATATTAAAAACAACAGACAATGACAAATACTTAGCAAATAATAAAACATACTACTTATTCACTAAAAATAAAATTAAATACTTAATAAAATCAGACACTAACTTAGAACAAAGTAAAGTCTATGAATTAATTGGAAATATAAAATTAAAAAATAATTAAATTTCCATTTAATTCTTTTTAATAAAAATACTTATTTTAAACATATTTCAAAATTAAAAAAACTAAGAAAAACTAATTCTAAAAAAAAAAATTAATTCTAAAAAAAACTAACAAAAACTAATTCTAAAAAAAATCAAGAAAAATAGAATATAAAAAATAGAAAGTTGTAAAATTAGAAAAGATGTGTAAGACAAAAATTAATTAAAATTAATCTTTTTTAGTTTGATGTTCAACATCAATAGGATCTTTATCAGAACCTTTATTATCAGTTTCAATCCAAAGCTGTTTTAAATTATCAATTTTATGCTGATTTTTAATTTTTAAAACATCTACATTAACTTTTTTATCCTCAACAATATTTTTAGGTATATCAATTTTAACCTGTTTATTTAAATCACTTGTTGGGATTTTAATATCAATATCTTTTCTATTAAATAATAGTTTCCAGAAACTAATATTACGAAGTTCTTCATTAATTTCATCTACCATATTATTAATATTACTAGCTACTGCCCTATTTCTTTCAGTAACTTCTCTTTCAGTTTTACTAACTGTATTATTAATTTTAGCCCTAGTAGTTTTATTATTTGCATTAATTAGATTATTTGTTTCTTCAACAGTGTCTAAAATAGCATCTTCCATGGTTTGATTAATATTATCTGTAACTTCAAATAATAATTCATTCCTTTCATTGACTTTATTTTGAAGTTTAAATAATTCTTCACTTTGAGAAGTTTCTTTAGGTAAATATTCTTCTTGAACTTCAATATTTAATTTTTCAATTTGAGTTCTTAAACCTTCAATTTCTTCATTTTTATTATCTAATTCAGAAGATAATTCAGTATTTTCCTTTTCTAATTTTTTTGTTTTTTCAGATAAAACAGATAAATCTTTTTTTAATTTACTAATTTCATCATCTTTTTCTTCAGATTTATTTGCTAAATCTTTAAGTTTAAGAATATCTTCATCTTCAGATTCAAATTTATTGATGATTTTTTTAAGATTATTAATTTCATTAATTTGATTTTCAGAATCTTCTTCTAATTTATTAAATTCATCCATACCTATAACAGTTACATGATCTCCTGTTTTAAAACCATCTTCAGGGGAAAATATTACTAAATTATATTTTTTAACATCCCCCTCTAATGGTATATCCTCAGTTACAGAATGAATAAGTTTAGTCATATATTCAGTCATTACACATCACTAATATATAATATATACCATACTATTAAATAAAATTTATTAATATATTATTAACAAATGAATATTTTAAATAAAAAAGATAAATTTATGAAATATTAATTACAAAAAATATTAACATAATAGCTTTTTCTATGTTGTTAAATTTAATATATTAAAATTTAACTAAGATTATTAAATAAAGAGGATTTCCAATGAATAATAAAAAAACAATTATATTAATTATAATAATAATCTTAGCAATAATTTATGCATTTGGATACTTTAATGACGTATCCCATAGTAAGGAAATTGCAAAAGAAAATCTCAAATTAGCACAGGAATATCATATTAATAGTGTAGCTGATGCAAGATTAATAAAAGCAGTTGAAGAAAATAAGGATAATGCAGTTTATTTAGGATATAAAAATGATACAAACTTTGAATCAATAAGTAATATTTACTATGCAAATGAAATAGATTTTCCAAAACCAATAAAAAAATATTACAAAACAGTAAACAAAGATAGTAAACATATTGAATGTATTAGATATTTATATAAAAATGGAAATATAACTCGTGAAAACTTTACATCAGAAATAAATTATTATGCAAATAAAAATCCATTAAATCATTATCTATTAAATTATTATGGATACTATGAACCTATGAGACACTGGTCTCCATTTTAATAACCATTAAAATAAATATCCATAATTTTTATTAATGTTATTAAATACTACAAATAAAAAAATAACTTCAATTAAAATAACAAGCATTAAAGAAATAAAAAACTAAAAACTAATAAAAATCATCACTAAATAAAAATAAATTATCTTAAACTAAAAACTAAATATATTCCTTTTAACAATAATCATCACTAAATAAAAATAAATTTTTTCAAAGTAAAAATTGATGACTTGATTAAATACTATTTTTTAAAACTTTTTTTTAATTTTAAAATTAATCTAACTATTTTTTTAATTAAATATTGAATTAATAGAGGAAAAATCATGAAAAATATAGAAAGTAAAGATGGAATAATGGGATTAATTGTTGGAGATGCACTTGGTCTTCCAGTTTCATTTTTAGAAAGAGAAGAATTGAATAATTCCCCTGTAAAAACAATGATTGGATATGGAACATACAATAAAGAACCAGGAACATTTTCAGATGATAGCTCCTTAAGTCTTGCAACAATAGATAGTTTCATAAATTATCCAAAAATTGATTATGATGATTTAATGGAAAGATTTAGAAAATGGCATGATAATGGAGAGTATACACAAGATAAAATAAGTTTTGATATAGGTAATACCACCTTAGAAAGTATTGAAAAATATAAAGATGGAGAAAAACCATTAAACTGTGGTGGAAAAGGTGAAAGAGATAATGGTAATGGATCATTAATGAGAATATTACCCGTAGCTTATCTCATAGGACCAAAAGAGAAACTAGAAAAAGATGATGTTGATAAAATATATAAAATTTCATCATTAACACATGACCATATAAGAAGTAAAATTGCTTGTCATATTTATTGTCAAATAGCTGTGAAATTACTTAATAATATGGAACTTAATAAAGCAATATCAGAAGGTATTGATGATACAATAAATTATTATAAAGATAATAAAGAATTTTTAAAAGAAAAAGAAAATTTCAAAAGAATTATAAATAAAAGTATATTTAATAAAGAAGTTAATGATATAAAAAGTAGTGGTTATGTAATAGATACATTAGAAGCATCAATATGGTCTCTTGTAACTACTAAATCATATAAAGAAGCATTACTTAAATGTGTAAATTTAGCTGATGATGCAGATACAATAGGTGCAGTTACAGGTGGACTTGCTGGAATATACTATGGATACTCAAAAATACCTAAAGAATGGTTAAATACCATAAAAGGAAAAGATAAAATATTAAATTTCTTAAAAAAATTTGATAAAATCATAAATAAAAATTAACTAAGTTAAGTAAAAATTATCCCAAATATATAAATATAATAATATATAAAGTAATAATTTAGATAGAAATCAATTCATTTGAAATTGTTTCTATTCATTTTTTAACACACAGATAAGGTATTATAATATACCTTATCACATTATATACTTGTTTTTCTAAATTTAAAACTAAAAAAAAATAGTTAATCTTATTTTTAAGATATTTTAACCAATTATTACTAAATAGAATATTAATAACTGTTTTTAAAAAAAAACTTAAACAATATTTAAACATATCTTATTTTTATATTTTAAATAACTATTTCTAAAAATCCTTATTAAATGATTTAAATTTAATAATTAGCTATTTAAATACTAAAAAAGGATTTTATATTTTATATTTTATTATTATAAGAAAATAAATTAAAAGTACAAACTAAATAGTAATCTAACAATAATAAAACAAAAAATAAATTAAAAGCACAAATAAATACAAATAAAATATAAATAGCTTAAAAATAATTTATATAGAAAAAATTAAAAAAAATAATAAAATAAATTAAAAATATAATAAAAATAATAAAAATTTAATAAATTTTAAATACTAATTAAACATAAATATAATTAATTAACCAATGGTTGGTGCTATTTTTTGAAAACTAAATGTCCTATTTGTGGAAAAGAATCAGAAGGTAATGAAAAATTCTGTAAAGATTGTGGTGCAGAATTAACATATAAAAATCAAAAAATAACTGAAACTCCCTCTGATGAAACAAACAATATAAAAACTACAGAATCAGACAATAAAGTTAATGAAATATCTGTAGAAGAAAAAAATGATAATCTAAATCAAATAAAGAATTTTAATAATGATTATTTGGAAAATAATAAAAAACAGAAAAAAGTCACAGAAAAATCAGAAGAACATGAAATTAACAGTGACAAAAATGAATTAAATCCAAATAATATAATTAATGAATTAGAAGATAATGAAATTTTAATTAATGAAATACCAGAATACAAACAAGAAAACACAGAACAAAATACTGAAATACCAAAAGAAAATATTTCATTTAAAAAATTATCAGAAGATAATGAAGATACTTTAGTTAATAATATATTTAATGATGAAGAAAAAATTGAAGAAAATGTAATATATCCAATACATACTGTTGAAAAAAATCCTTATGCAGAATTAACTAAATCTGATGAATATTTTGAAGAAGAATTCCTTAAAGAACAGAAAAAAACAAATAAACCAAAGAAAAGAAAAAGATCCATATCATTAAATAAGTTATTTAATAGAAAACCAAAAAATGACATGAAAATAGCTATAAAAAATGGATTAAAACACGTACATAAACATGTAACATTAATATTAATAGCACTTATAATAATTGCACTTGTTGCAACATTTACATTTAATATAATAGAAGAAAACACTATAAATTATCTTAACCCAGTAAGTAATGCTCAAGGAGAATTTTCAAATAAAATAATCACTTTTAGCATACCTTCTGATTGGCAATCTTACAATACTAGCCAAAATCAGACAAATGTTATTGGTAATTTTAAATCAGAAAAAGATAATCATAAAATACTGTTAAGTGTATATCAATCTAAATCTTCAAGTAATAACATTACAGAAATTAAACGTTCAACTGAAGAGTTAGATATTAGAAGTGGAGCTTTAATAAATAGTAGTACTAATAGAAATGTTAATAATCTAACAGGATATGATGTTATAAGTAAAAATGGTACAAATGGATATGAGTATAGAACTATTGGTTTTATAAAAGAGAATAAAGAGTATGCATTTTTATTTGTATCAGATGATATTGATTCATTTAATGAAGATATTAATTATATAATTAACAGTATAAAATTCAATAAAAATTTATAAAAAAGATTAAAATTATATATAATATTTATTATATTATTAAAAAATAAATTAGGGATATTATGGCAAAATATTGTCCAAAGTGTGGAAAAGAACATATTCATAATGAAGAATACTGTATAGACTGTCACACAAAGTTACCTGATGAAAAAATAGAACTTAATGACAAAGCAATAAGTATCTTCAATAAGGATAACAAAGAACAACCAAAAGTGGAAAGTAAAGGAAATAGTTTAGATAAAATATTTACCTATGAAAGAAAAACTCATAGAGAAAATAAAAAACCAATAAAAAAATCCAACAGAGAATCATTAATATTTAAATCAGCAAAAGAAAAAGAAGAAGAAAATAAAGCTAAAAAACTACGAAAACAAGAATTAAAAACTGTAAAACAAACACCTAAATCAGAAAAACAAAGTACAAAAACTGTAAAACAAACACCTAAATCAAAACCAAACACTGCAAATAAACAAAATCAGAAAATAAAACCAAATACAGTAAAAAAACAAGACATAAGTAGACATATCACAAAAACAAATAAAAGAAAAATAATTAGTATTGGAGTTATTATTTTATTAATATTAATTGTAATATTTGTTGGAGTATCATTAAATGATATTTACAATAATAACAATGTAAATAGTGTAAATGCAAGTACACAATACAATTTTACAGAATTTAGTATAAATATCCCAAATTCATTTAAAGAAGTAAATGACAGTAATTACATGGCTAGATTCGAAGCAAATAATGTTACAATAAAAATATATAACACTAGTCTATCTGAAAATGGATATTATGGTGCATCAATTGATGACCTTATGAATGCAATAGCAAATAGTATTGGAAACAATGATGGTGGAACTGTACAAAGTTCAGATTATCTTAATGTAAGTGGCAATTCAGGATACAATATAACATATACAACTGAAGATAATAATATTACAAGATACCTTGGATTTATTAAAGGAGATAATGAATATGATATTATTATTACAACAACTAATAATGATCAAAATACATTAGATAACATTTCCGGTACTCTATTTAACTCAATTAAAGTAAAAGGTTAAAAATAACCTTTAATTAACTTTTTTTTATATTTTTAAAAACAATAACTAAAACTATTTTTATAAAATGATTAATTAATAAAATTTATTAAATATTAAATCTAATAAAAATAATTTAATAAATGAAATAATTTTACTAAATATAATATTAATTTTTAAATAATAGAAAAAATAATTTTAAATAAATATTTTAGATAAAAATCAAGATTTTCATGAAAAAAATAAAAAAAAAACCTTATAAAAATAAT
>NZ_MRCT01000052.1 GCF_002208625.1 Methanobrevibacter sp. 87.7 | reverse complement strand
CAAAAGAATAAATTCTTAAAAACATAATATATAATCATTATTAAAAATAAATTAAAATACAATATAAATTATTTATATTAAAAACTTAGTGATTATACTAATATTATATTAAATATTAGAGGATTAAAATGACTGAAAAAACTAATTTAATGTATACTGGAAAAGCTAAAAGTGTTTACGAAACTGATAATGATGACTATGTAATAGTTGAATTTAGAGATGACATGACTGCTGGTGATGGTGCAAGAAAAGAAACCATGGATAAAAAAGGATATTACAATTCAATTATTACTGCTAAAATATTTGAAGTCTTAGAATCACAAGGTATTAATACTCAACTTATAAAACTTCAAAAACCTGGAACATTAATAGTTAAAAAACTTGATATGATTCCTCTTGAAGTAATTGTACGTAACATAGCAACAGGAAGTTTAGTAAGAACATTTCCAATTGAAGATGGAACTAAACTTAACCCACCAATTATACAAACTGATTTTAAAAGTGATGAATTCCATGACCCTGCAATAAATGATTCTATTTCTAAAGCAATTGGTCTTGCAACACAAGAAGAACTTGACTTTATTAAAGAAACTGCACTTAAAATAAATGATATTATGAAAAAAATGTTTTTAGATGCAGGTATTATCTTAGTCGATTTCAAAATTGAATTTGGTAAAGATAAAGAAGGAAACATACTTCTTGGTGATGAAATTAGTCCAGATAGTTGTAGACTATGGGATAGTGAAACTAGGGACATGTTAGATAAAGAATTATTTAGAAAAGGCCAAGATGATAAAGTAATGAGTGCTTATGAAGAAGTTTTCAACAGATTAATCACAGATGAAGACAAAGCAAAATGGAATTTATAGATTAATCATAATTCTTTAATTAAATTTTAAATCTAAATAAGGTTTTTATAATTTAAAAAGATTTTATATAAATAAGTTAAATAAGCTTAAAAACCTTAAAAAAGATTTTATATAAAAAAATAAATAATTAAAAAAGTTTTAAAAATAATAATGAGTGATTAAAAATGATATTTGATATAGAAGTTAAAATTTCATTAAAAGATGGAATGTTAAATCCTGAAGCAAAAACTATTGAAAACTCACTTAGTTTACTTGGATACAATGTAAACAATACAAAAACACTTAATATAATCACTTTTGATATGGAAGGTGAAGATAGAGAAACCATAAGATCAGAAGTAGATGATATGTGTCAAAAATTACTTTGTAATCCTGTAATCCATAACTACAAAATTACAATAATTCCACGTAACAGTGCATGTGGTGACTGTTAAACATAAGACTTTAAAAAAGTCTTAAAAAAATATTTGAGGGATACTATGAAAATAGGAGTTATAAGATTCCCAGGATCTAATTGTGATAGAGATGTATACCATGCATTAAAACTTGCTGGAGCAGAACCATCATATATCTGGTGGAAAGATGAAGATTTAACAGATTATGATGGAGTAGTAATTCCTGGAGGATTTTCATATGGAGATTATTTACGTGCAGGAGCAATAGCTTCAATTACTCCTGTTATTGATGGAGTAAAAGCTCTTGTTAAAGAAGAAAAACCAGTACTTGGAATTTGTAATGGAGCACAAATTTTAGGAGAAATAGGTCTTGTTCCAGGAATATTCATTACAAATGAATATCCTAAATTCAACTGTGAAAGTACAAATCTAAAAGTTACAACAAATAGAAGTCCATTTACTTCATATTATAAAAAAGGAGAAATTGTAAAAATTCCAATTGCACATGCAGAAGGAAGATTTTACACTGAAGATATTGATTTATTACATGATCAAGATCAAATATTATTCCAATTTGCAGATGAAAACCCTAATGGTTCTATGGAAAAAATAACAGGTATCTGTGATGAATCAGGACTTGTTTGTGCAATGATGCCACATCCAGAAAGAGCATGTGAAGAAATATTAGGATCTACAGATGGACTTAAAGTCTTTAAAGGAATGATAAATAAATCATAAACCTAAAAAACATCAATTAATATTATTCAAAACTTTAAAAGAATAATAAATAAATCATAAACCTAAAAAACATCAATTAATATTATTCAAAAAAAATCTTAAGAAATTAAAAATTAAAATAATATAAATTATATTATTAAAATTTAAAAGTGATAAAATGGTAGTATATTTAGTAGGTGCAGGACCTGGAGATATAGATTTAATAACAGTAAAAGCTGTTAAAATACTTAAAAAAGCAGATGTAGTATTATATGATTATCTTTCTAATAATGAAATATTAGATTATGCACCAGAAGATGCAAAAAGAATTTATGTTGGTAAAAAAGCAGGTTCACACTACAAAAAACAAAATGAAATTAATGAACTTATTATTAAAGAAGCTCAAGATAAAACAAATAGTAAAAATGGAGAAGAACCTATTGTAGTACGTCTTAAAGGTGGAGATCCATTTGTATTTGGACGTGGAGGAGAAGAAATAATAGAACTTGCAAAAGCAGGAATAGATTTTGAAGTTATTCCTGGAGTTACCTCTGCTATTGGAGCACCAACATCAATAGGTTTACCTATAACTCATAGAGCTGTTTCAACATCATTTACAGTTGTTACAGGTCATGAAGACCCAACAAAACCAAACAAACAAGTTAAATGGGATTACACAGCTGATACACTTATAATTCTCATGGGAATTGGAAATATTAAAGAAAATACTACTGAAATTATGAAATATCGTGATCCTAAAACACCAGTATGTGTAATAGAAAGTGGTACACTACCAAATGAAAGAGTAATATTTGGAACTTTAGATAATATTGCTGAAAAAGAAATTAATACTCCTGCAATATTAATAATTGGAAATGTAATTGATGTATTTAAAGATATGAATCATTTAAATAAAGAATAAGCTTTTCTAAACATAGATAAATAAATTTTTTCTAAAAAAAATAAAAAAAGAGGGATAATATTTTTGGATTACATCTACCATTTCATTTATATCAATTAGGAACAATAATACTTGGAATAATTGCAATATATGAAATGCATAAAAAATACGAAAAACATAATATCCATTTAGGTGCTGTATTTTTATGGGATTTATTTTGGATAATCGCAATAATTATCACATTTTTAGGGGATTTTACTACATTAATGAGTAATTATATAGGTTTTAAACGTGGACTTGACCTAGCAATTACTGGTGCTATTGCACTTATATTATATTTTACTTATACAACTTTAGGAAGAGTAAAAGATACTGAAAATAATATTAAAAAATTAGATAAAATCATTGATGATTTAAATAATGATAAATCTAAAAATTAAGAATAATTTGTAAAATTATTCAATTCTTCTTTTTTTATTAATAAAGATTTAAAATTAAATTTAAAAAAAAACTGCTTTTTTAATTAAATTAAAAATAAAAAAAATTAAAATAAAAATCAGATAAAAATAATAAAAAAATAAAATAAGTTTTTAAATTAAATTAAAAAAACTAAAAGATAATATTAAAATATTTATTAATCAGAATGTCCATGAACTGCTTTTTTTATTCTAAAATTAATATATTGGACTCCACCACGAACAACACGTTTAAATTCAACCCAATCAAGATTTGCAAGAAATGTTTTAACAATATAAGTAAATGAAAAATAATATTTACTCATTAAATTATCTCTTATTTTTTCAATCTCTTCATGACTTGCATATGGATAATCTACAAGGCAATTAAGATAACCATCATCATTTAACCATTTAGAATAATCTTCTGTAACAAGATAACCATTATCTTTAGCCCATGAATAGAATTCAGTACCTGGGAATGGTACAGCTTGTTGGAAGAAACACATATCAGGATAAACTTCTTTTGCAAACTCATAAGTTTCTTTAATAGTTTCAAGATTATCTCCAGTTAAACCTATCATAAAACATCCAAATACTTTAAGACCTAAATCACGTGCATTTTTTGCAAAATTACGTGATTGTTCTAAAGTAGTTCCTTTTTTAATTTTATCTAAAACTTCTTGATTACCAGATTCATAACCACATACAAGAAGTCTGCAACCTGCATCTTTCATTGCTTTCATAGTTTCATAATCAAGATCTACACGAGTATTACAACTCCAAATAGGTTTAAGTCCTCTTTTATTAATTTCATCACATACTTCAAGAACACGTTTCTTATTTACTGTAAATGTATCATCTTCAATAAATATCTCTTTAATTTCAGGCATATCAGTTAAAATATACTCAATTTCATCAACAAGATCTTTAACTGAACGAAGACGATATAATCTTCCACCCATAGTTGATGGGTAAGAACAGAAATTACATTTATTAGGACAACCTCTACTTGATACAATTTGTATCATAGGTTTTTGAGCAAAGGCATATGCATAATCATTAGGATCTAAAAATTCCTGATAAACTTTAGACACCCATGGAAGTTTATCTAAATCTACAAGTGGTCTATCAATATTATGGATGATTTTACCATTTTCATCTCTATAGGAAATTCCTTCAATATTTTTTAAATCATCAATTGTAGGTTTATTACCATTTCCAGACTCTACAATTTCAGGAACTGTAAAATCATATTCTTGACGTACAATAATATCAATTCCATAACATTTATTTAATACTTCTTCTGGTAAAATTGTTGGATGAGTTCCACCACATATTATAGTAATGTCTGGAAATTTATCTTTAATTGAATTAATTGTATTATAATCATAAGAACATGTAGGTGTAGTAGTTTCGCACATAATGAAATCTGGATTATATTCAGAAATTGCATTTAATGTATCATTTAAATCAAATTTTCGAGTAATACAATCAATTAGTTCAACATCAATTCCTTTATTTTCACAAACACCAACACAGTAACTAAGCCAATATGGATAATATAAAGTACCTGATTTTGTTTTCTCAGGCCATCTACTAGCTCTACTAATATTGAATTTGTATGGTAAATTTAAAAATAAAACTTTCATAAACTACACCGAATATAATTTAAATAAAATTTAATTATTTATCAATAAAAACTTATTGTTTTTCAAACATATAAAGTTATTATATTTAAAAAATCAATTAATTATAAATATTAAAAATTAAAATTTAAGTTGATAAATAATGGAAAAAAGATTAATAGAAAAAAATGGAGATTATATTTCTCCCCTTGGATTTGGAGCAATGAGGCTTCCAATAGATAAAGAATATGAAAAATCAATTGAATTATTAAGAGAAGGTATTGATAAAGGAATAAACTATATTGACACAGCATTTTTCTATGGATTTGGAAAAAATGAAAAATTCATTGGAGAAGCATTGAAAAATGGTTATAGAAATAAAGTTAAAATAGCTACTAAAATTCCTGCATTTAGTATTAAAAAAAGAGAAGAAATGGATGAATATCTTAATAAAGAATTAGAATTATTAAACACAGATTATATTGATTATTATTATCTTCATAGTATAGATTTAAAAGTTTTAAAAAGATTAAAGAAAAAAGGAATATTTAAATTTTTAGATAAAGCAAAAAAAGATGGAAAAATAAAAAATGCATGTTTTTCATATCATGGAAAAGCAGATGAACTTAGAGAAATCATTGATACATATGATTGGGATGGAATCTTAATACAATTTAATTATTTTGATGAGAATATACAAGTAAAATATGAAGATATACAATATGCACATTCCAAAGGTTTAGGAATATTTATAATGGAACCCTTAAAAGGAGGATTACTTTCAAAACTACCTAAAGAAGCTGAAGAAATATTTAAAAAAGAAAATTCAGATCTCTCACCAGCAGATTGGGCATTCTCATGGTTATATAACATTCCAGAAATCACTTGTGTATTATCCGGTATGAAAAATAAAGAAGAAATTGAAGAAAATATAAAAATTGCAGAAACAGTTAAACCAAATTCACTAAGTAATAAAGAACTAGAAACCATTAAAAAAGTTAAAAATATTATGCAAGAAAAACTTCCAATAAACTGTTCAAGCTGTGGTTACTGTATGCCATGTAAATATGGTGTAGATATTCCAAAAGCTTTCCAAATGGTAAATGAAGAACATCTTTTTAATGAAAAACATATAGAAAACCAAATAAAATATATTTTAACCTTAGGTGGTGTGTATAATGAACCATCAAATGCAGGATTATGTACTCAATGTAATAAATGTATTCCACTATGTACACAAGGACTTAATATTCCTAAAGAATTAGAGAAAGTTAAAAAGGAATATGAAAAACCAGGATACAATCAATTATTATGGTTAATTAAACATATTGCTTATCCAATATTTAATAAATACATAGAATACAAACGATAAAATACATAATACTTAACAAACACCTAAAAATACATAAAAAAAATCATCCAAAACACAATACTTAACAAACACCTAAAATATTAATAAAATAAAAAATTTACAAAAAAATATATATTTTTTATAAATCAAAAATAGTATAAAATTTGAATTTATAAACAAAATCTTAATTAAATCTTAAATTTTTTAAAAAAGATTAAAATAGCTAAAAAAGTAATAGCTAAATCTTAAACTTAAAAAAAGATTAAATTAAATAGTTAAATCCTAAAATATTGAATTTATAAATCTAAAATTTTACTAGTAAATTTAAAGAGGAGAAAAAATGGATTGGATATTAATTATTGTTTTAATAATTATTATAATAGTAATTATTGGAATAATCGGAATTTACAATGGCCTTGTAAAATCAAGAAATAAAGTAGAAAACAGTTGGTCTCAAATTGAAGTCCAATTAAATAGACGTGCAGATTTAATTCCAAATCTTGTGGAAACTGTAAAAGGTTATGCAAGTCATGAAAAAGGAGTATTTGAAAAAGTTACACAAGCAAGAGCAGGATTAATGAATGCGCAAGGTGCAGAAGAAAACGCTAAAGCAAATAACATATTAACAGATTCATTAAAATCATTATTTGCTGTTGCAGAAAACTATCCTGAATTAAAAGCAAATGAAAACTTCATAAACTTACAAGATCAACTTAATGAAACAGAAAATAAAATTGCATATGCAAGACAATTCTACAACGATACTGTAATGATGTACAATAATAAATGTCAAACATTCCCAAGTAATATATTTGCAAATGCATTTAACTTCCAAAAAGCAGAATTCTTCAAAGGAGCAGAAGGATCAAACGAAGTTCCAAAAGTAGAATTTTAAATAAAGGGATTTAAATGGATAAAAAGTTTATAGGAATATTTGTTGTATTGATAATACTTTTTGCTTCAATAGGATTAATCAGTGCTGAAGAAGATAACAATGCCTATCAAATGACAATGGGTATTGTTAATCTTACAATAGGTGAAAATGGTCTCCTACATGTTAGCGAAACATATACTTATCAATTTGATGGAACATTTCATGGAGTATACCGTGATATTCCTATAAGAGATGGTCAATCAATAGATAATGTTAAAATTAACACAACAAATGCATATTCTGATTATGAAATATTAGATAAAGATAGTAACACTAAAAGAATTAAAATATATTTATACAATGATAAAGCTAAAACAGAGCCTATTCAAAATAAAGATGTTAATGTTACTGTTGAATATGACTTTATAAATGCTATAAAAATTTATAAAGATACTGGAGAATTACAATACAAAGTTTGGGGAACAGAATGGACTAAACCAATACATAATTTTACAGCAAATATAAATTATCCATCTAAAAATGGTGTTAAATATTGGATTAATCCATATAAATATTCAAAAATTCCAGGAAAATGGAATGGTTCAACACTTACAATACATTCAAACTACTTAGACACAAATAATTACTTAGAATTAAGAACAACAATTCCATTAAATGAATTTTCAAATGATACCCCATATGCAATCCATATTAACAAAGATGGACTTAAAAACATTGAAAAAATTCAAAGTGATTATGAAAATAAAAATGAAATAACTGATAAAGCATTTTCAATTATTAGTATAATTGAAATTATCTTAATCTTCGTTCCATTTGGAATATACTATATTTATGGTAGAGAACCTAAAATATCTTATGATGGTATTTATGAAAGAGAACCACCAACTAAAGACTCACCTGCATTTGTAAATGGAGTATTTGTAAGTGGTATTAAAAAAGATATAGGTAAATTAAATGATAATGCATTTAAAGCTACAATAATGAGCCTTATTAATAAAGGATATTTAAGTATAGAAACTAAAGAAAAAAACTTCGTAAAATCATTAAATATTAAAATAACAAATAAAGATCAATCAAATCTTAAAGATTATGAAAAACAAGCAATAAATGTTATTCGTGCATTTGAAAAAGATGGTATTGTTGATTTTAGTAATATGGGAAATGAAAGATATTGTAACCTATATAATTCAAGATACACAACTTGGAAAAATGATTTTACAAGTAAATACCTTTCAAAATCTATATTAAAACAATATTTCAATGATAATGGTGCATTATTTATGAGAATAAGTGGTGTTATTAACCTCATTATTGGTATACTATTTACATTTATTAGTTTTACTTCTGATGGATTATCTAATGGACCATTACTTATGAAAATATCAATTATATTAATTGTAGCATCTATTGTAACCTTACTTCTACCACAAACTATTGGTGGACAATGGACACCAAAAGGAAGAGAAGAATATGAAAAATGGGAAAACTTTAAAAAATATTTAACAGACTTCTCTCTTATTAAAGAATATCCTCCAGAATATATTGCAATATGGAATGAATATCTTGTATATGCAACAGCACTTGGAGTTGCTAAAGAAGTTCAAAAAGCTATGAAAAACATAGAAAATCTTAATGAAGATGATATGACTATGTATAACAATGATTTATTCCTATTTACATATTATGGTGGATTAAACATGTTTGATGATGCATTAATAGCTGGGCAATATAATCAAGATATGAGTAATCTTGGTAACCTCGGAGACTTTGGAGACATTGGTGGTGGTTTCGGAGGTGGAGGTGGAGGAGCTTTCTAAGCTCTAAAACCTTCTCAATAATATTTAATTAGTGAAAATAATTTCACTAGCTACTTTTTTTATATATAAATTATAGTTTCATAAATTACTAATTCTTAAAATAAAATAAGCAAATATTAAAATTACTTCTTAAAACAACTATTCCCTACAATAAAACAACCAACTTAAAAAATAAAAATATAAAAATACTTATTATATATTATAATTAATTAATAAATAAAATTAAAATTCTAATTATAATATAAATTATTAAGTGGGTGAATATATGAAAAAAGATGATAGAAGTGCAATAAATCCATTTACAGGAAAAGCAGCATTTGATATAATTAATGATGATAAATTTTTAGAAGAATGTTATATTGAATATAATCAGATTATAAATCAAAGTAAAATAATTGATAATACTCCTTATGGCCAAGTTCTAAGAAGAGTAGCTAATAATCTAATTAATGCTGTAACAAATTATTTAGCAAAAATAGGAAGACTTGATTATATTAAAGATTACTATGATTGGGAATTTCATTTAATATCAAGTGATACAGTAAATGCATTCTGTATGCCTGGTGGAAAAATAGTAATGTACTCAGGAATGTTTCAAATTGCAAGTACAGAAGAAGAAATAGCTTTTATCATAGGACATGAAATGTCACATGCACTACTTGATCATACTAGAACACAAATGAGTAAAGAAAAAAGAAAAAATACTATTACAGCAGCAGCTAGACTTGGTGGACTTGGATTAAGACTTTTAGGCCAAGATGAATTAGGTTATAGTATGATGGAACTATCAAATGTAGCAGATATTGGATACAACTCCCTTGTATTAAAACCATTTGGAAGAGAACAAGAATTGGAAGCAGACAGATTAGGAATGGCAATAATTTACTGGGCAGGATATAATATTCACAATATACCTGAATTTTGGGAAAGAATGAGTAAAAATAATCCAAATACAATTGATTTTCTATCTACACACCCATCAGATGATAAAAGAATAGCTACAATGAAAGAATTAATCATTGAAACAGAAAATAAAACTGATTTTTATAGTAAACCAATTATTGGAAAAACTAATATAAAAATAGATCCTAAAAAGATAGAAATAAATAAAGAAGCACATATTATAAAAAGAAATAAATGTGAAAAATGTGGAAATATTTGTAAAGAAAATGATAAATTCTGTATAAACTGTGGAAATAAATTAAAAACAGAATATTTATGTTCAAACTGTTATTCAGAAGTAGAAGTAGGAGATAAATTCTGTATAAATTGTGGTAAACATTTTAAAGATAATAATAGATTATGCCCTAAATGTGGAAAACCTGTAGAAGATAAAGATAAATTCTGCATAAACTGTGGAAATAAATTATAAAAAATGTTTTAAAATATAAATAAAAAATTAACTTTTAATAAAATAAGATAAATAGTTAAAAAACACTTAAAAATTAAAAACTAGAATAATATTAATAAAAAACACAAAAAACTAAAAACAAGACAAAAAAAACAAAATTAAAAACAAAATAAATAAAAAAAAGTTAAAAAAGTAAAGATGAAAAATAATATACCACTAAATAAAATCCAAAAAAATGAGAAAAAACTCATTAAAAAAATTTCTAAATAAAAAACAAGATAAGAAGAAACTCATCAAATAAATTATTTAGATCCATCAATTACATTATATTTAACTTCTTCTGATTCAAGTTCACGTATAAAACTTTTAGTCATATTACCAACAGATAAAGCCATGACATTTAATCCTTTTCTAGCTGCAGAAGCTGTTGAACTAGCTACTGAAAATTCTAAATCAACAGGAATATCTAATTTATTTGCTACAGCATGAGCTACAGTACCTACTACTGCAACTTTATCTATTTGACTATTATCTCCCCATTCTTGGAAACCATTATCATAAATATTTTTAATTAAATTTAAATCTGTTGCAGAAGATCCTCCTTCTTTAATTGTAGGTAAAGTAATAATAATAGCTTGACCATTTTTAAGATCAATTAAACCATTAAGTTCACCTAAAGCTACATCTTCACCTTTTTTTGCTGAAGAAAGTGCAATTGCAGATGCAGATTGATTACTATGAGAAGCATAAAGCATACCTTTCTCCATAAATAAACCAACATTATCTCCTTTTTCAATATCTTCACTAGCAATTGCTGGCCATACAGACTGATAATGATTCATAATTTCTAAAACACTATCAGAATATTTACGTAATGTAATTGCATCTCTTTTAACTTTTTTAATACCCTCTTGAGTAATTTTGTATGGAGAACGTCCATCTTTAGAAGTTATGTAACCTTCTTCAATTAAAGATTTAATATTTTCAGATACAGCTTGAACTGTAATTCCTAAACGTTCTGCTAAATCTTTCTGCTTAAGATGAGGCTCTTGTTTTGAAATTTCACTTAAAATTTGAAATTTAGTCATAGCTCCTCTTTTTTTAAATATTTCCATATGCTATCCTCTCATATACCATAATTAAAATCTAAACTATGAACTTAAAAAAATAAAACATAAATTATAAAAATTTATTAAAATTAAAATTAAATTTAAATAAATAAAATTATATTCAGTAAAATTTGTATAATTTAGAACTTTTTTAAAATCCACTTGATAATATTTTATACTTAAATATTATATATATGTTTTCTATATTTTAAACAAAAAGTTAATAAGTATAAAAAATATAATTAAAGATAATTTTAAAATAATTAAAG
>NZ_MRCT01000051.1 GCF_002208625.1 Methanobrevibacter sp. 87.7 | reverse complement strand
TTTTTACTTATAACTTATAACTTATAATTTTTTTATTCTATATTATTTCTTTAGTATTTATTATAAGTTATAACTTATAATTCTTCATGTTTTAGTAATAATTTGAAATTTTATTATAAGTTATAACTTATACTTCATTTTGTTTTAGTATTAATTTGAAATATTTATTATAACTTATAACTTATAATCATAAATTATTTTTTATATATCCTAAATATTTTATTATAACTTATAACTTATAACTAATTTTGTCTATTTTTATTATAAATTATTAGAAAATATATAAAAATTAGTAGTTTTATTAAATAAATTTTAAAAATTAAGATATATTATAAAATATATCTTATTTATTGTAAATATTTATAATTTCATCAAAACTTAAATATCTATCAAATTTAGGTTTTTCTTTAATATCTGAAATTATTCTAATATCAAAATTATTATTTATTGTTTCATATGCTTTAAATGCAAAATCTTCTAATTTAATTTCTACTTCTGGAGTTCCACCACGTGCTTCTATTTTAACTTTAGGTATTCCAATTACATTATCAATACCAGTTTCTTTTTGAATATAAGGTTTAACTTCATTGAAAATGCCCATATCATAGATTTTATTAAGTATTATTGCTTTAATATTTATACCGAAATCTTTTAATTTTTTAGCATGTGAACTAATATCAATTGCTGCAGATTCAATACCTCCTTTATTAACACCTGTAGTTAATATCATTGGAATATTTCCTGCTTTAGCTATTTCTGCTGTAGAATATGGTATTTTCTTATTTAATAATCCTGTAAATGCACTCATTACTCCTTCAATTAAAACAACATCATAATTTGAGTTTTTAAGTCTTTTTAATATATTTGATAATTCCATCCATCCAAGATTTGATATTTGGATACTTCCATAATTTTCCATATAACCTTTTGTAAGATATAATCCAGGAACAATATCACGTATATCTGGTCCAACTTTTAGAAGACCAACTTTAAGACCTTTTTCTCTAAATACTCCTGCAATTCCTGTTGTAATAAATGTTTTTCCAGAGTCTGATCCAGTACTTGCCATTAATACTACAGTTGGCATTTTACCTTCACGTTTTTTAAGATCTTTTGTAAGGCAATTTTTACCAGGTATCCTTATATCAACATCTGTATCAATACCAATTTCTTTATTGATTTTTTTATTAAATTCAATATTTCTTTCATATATTGATTTAATATCTTCTTGACTTGCATCTATATATTCTAGAATATTATTTACAACATCTGTATTATTATCAAGAGATTTATGTATTAATGTACCAATAACATTTCCATCATCATTAACTACACCAGATAGAATTCTTTTATTTTTATTTGAATAGTTTACTCTTTTTATATTGGAATATAAAATTTCTTTTGCATTACCTTCAATTTTTCCATATGTGTGACAATGAAAACCTGTAATTGGTGTTTTTATATTTTTAGTAAAGAAAGAGTTTCCAACTACTTCTCCTTCTACACGATCATTACTAATTAACGGTGAGAAATTTACATCAAGTATACCAAGTCCTTTTTTAATTATTGGCATTTGTGATTTTCTTCCAACATCTGTCTGGTTTGCAAGTAATTGGAATCCAGAACATATACTCATTATTGTTTTACCTTCTTTTGCCATTTTTATAATTTCTTTTGAAAGTTCAGAGTCTTTTGGTATTCCTTCTGATTCTACAATACTTCCACCAGGGATGATTAAAGCATCTAATTCTTCATTTGCTTTATTACCATTTACTAATCCATTAGTTTTAACTATATCTGTTGGGAGATGTCCAAAGTTTTCATAACCTGGAAGTGCTCCTTTTACATATGTAAGGCCTATTTTCATTTTCTCACAACTTTTTTAATTATTATCCCTTAAATGAAATCTTTTATATTATATTATAAGATTTTTATAAAATATTAAATTATTTATAGAAATTTTTTTAATCTTATTATCTTCTAAATTATTTTAATTTCTATATTTTAAATTATTTCTTTAATACTAGTATTTTTTTAGATTTTGAATTTCAGTTTACTTTATCTATTGTATTTTACTTCTTTATAATCTATTTTTTGAGTTTTAATTTTTATAAGTATTTAAAATAAGTTTTAATATTATCTAAAAGTATTCTTTTTTAAATTCATTTACATTATTTGTATTAAGTATTAAATTAAATATTTTAAGATTTTTATTATTCATATATTTTAAGAAATCTTCTTTATATGGACTATTATAGATATTTTTAAATTCTTCTTTAGATAAATTATAGAATTCTTCAAGTAAATCATCATCTAAGCATTTTACAGTAAGTCTATAAGCATCAATTCTATAATTAATTAAATCTTTTTTATAATCTTTGTAGAAATTATTTTTAATAAATATTTTAAATAATTCTATACCACTTGGTATTATATCAAAGAATTTCTTATCACAACTACCAGTAATAGATTCACTATGTACTCTTCTTATATAGTAATGTTTTTTAATAATTGAAATACGTTTTGCTTTAAGCCATACATAATAGAAAAAAGGATTATCTTCAAAATAAATTCCAACTGGAAATTTAGCATCAATATTTTCTAAAAAACTTCTTTTATAAATCTTTTGACATGCACTAACTGGTAATTTAAAAAGAAAGTTCTTTGTTTTACTTCCATCAAACACTTTATTATCATATTCATCACTTAATTCATCTAGATTAGACCATGTATTTTCATGAAAACTTCCATCTTCATTATTGTAGTTAGTCATTTGAAACATAGTAATATCTGTATTAAGTTTTTTTGAATGATTATATACATTTTCTAAGCAATCTTTTTTAATCCAATCATCACCATCAACAAATCCAATGTATTCTCCTTTAGCTATTTTTAAAGCATTATTTCTACTTAATCCAAGTCCAAGATTTTCTTTATTATTTATTAAAACAATTCTTTCATCTTTATTTGAATACTCTTTCATAATTTCTAGAGATTTATCACTTGATTTATCATTAATACATATTACTTCAATATCTTTAAGACTTTGATTAAGTATAGTGTTTAATGCTTTTTTAAGATATTTTTCTTCATTATAAACTGATATAATAACTGTTACTTTTGGATTAGTCATTTTATCACCTTAAATTTTTATTATTATTATCTTTTAGTTTATTAAAATAAAAATTTCTTATTTAATTGATTTTTTATTAAAAATAGTATAAATCTTAAAATTTTGGGTAAATTATATTAAAAAATAGTTAGTTAAAAAAATTTATAATATTAAAATTTTATTAAAAAAAGTAAAATAGATTGAATAATTCAATCTTATAATTCATATGAAGCTATAGCTTTAATGATTTTTCCATCATCTTCAGGTTTAGCTTGAATTTGTAATCCTACTGGAATATTATCAACTTCACCAGCTTTAATACTAGCTGCTGGAATTCCTGCAAGATTTGCAATTACAGTTAATACATCGTATGCATACATTTCCATAGGTTCTAATTTATCACCAATATTGTGTGGTAATTTAGGAACTGTAGGACCTACAATTAAATCAACTTCTTCTAACATTTTATTGATTTCATTTCTAATAAGAGATCTTGCTTGAAGTGCTTTTTTATAGTATTTTCCACTATATTCCTGTTGTGAAATGTAAGAACCAATTTGAATTCTTCTTAATACTTCTTCTCCACAAGTTTCTTCAATTCTTGAACCATACTCTCTTCCATCATATTTTCGTGTAGCTGAGAAGAATTCTACATAATTAATAAGATAGTAAGTAGGTAAACAAATATCGATATAATTAAAACTTAATTCAACAAGTTCTGCTCCTTGTTCTACTAATTTGTCTATTGCTTCATCAACAACAGCATTAATTTTATCATCAGTAACTTCAGTAAATTCTTTTACTTTAGCTATTTTCATACCTTTTAATGGTTTTTCTTCATTTTCTGTTTTTTTAGCTATTTCAGTAAAGTTAGGAATTTCAGTATTTAAAGTTGTACATTCTGAAGGATCATATCCAGTAATTGTATCAAGTGCAAGTGTAAGACCATATACATCACTTGACATTGGACCAATTTGATCAAGACTCATTGATAAATCAAGTAAACCTTGTCTTGAAACAAGTCCATAAGTAGGTTTAATACCATCAATACCACAATGTGATGATGGATTTCTAATTGAACCTCCAGTATCTGATCCAATTGTTATATCACACATTTTACCTGCAATAGCAGCAGCTCCTCCTCCACTTGAACCACCAGTAATTTTTCCAGGTGCTGCAGGGTTATTACATACTCCATAATATGATGTTTCTGTTGAACTTCCTGCTGCAAATTCATCCATATTGTTTATACCTATAATGATTCCATCTTCAGCTTTGATTCTTTTTACAACAGTAGCATCATAACTACCAATATAATCTTCAAGTGTTTTACTTGCTGCAGAAATAGTATAATCTTCTACATTAATGTTTGCTTTAATTCCAATAACAAGACCTGCAAGTAATCCAACTTTTTCACCATTTGCTATTTTTTCATCAATTTCTTTAGCTTTATTAATAGCATCTTCTTTGTTAATTTCTAAAAATGCATTAATTGAATCATTAGTCTCATCAATTACTTTTATATAATTATTAACATTATCTAATGCTTTCATTTCACCGTTTTTAATTGCATTAGTTTTTTCTAGTACGTTCATTAAAACACCTAATAAGTATTAAATTAATCATTGATTATGTAAAAAAAATTTATTTATAATCTTTATATTAATTAATTATATATTTTTTAAGTTTAAATATTTAGCTATTTAATAAGTTTTTTATTAAGAGTTTTTAATTATTTTCATGAATTATTATAATTTTGAAATAATTATCTTATATTTGATATAAATTTAGAACAATAATTTTTAGTATATTATAAAAATCTATAATTTTTTATAGGATTAATCAGATAGTATTTTTTAATTAAGTTTTATAAAATGGTAATATGAATAAAAAGGCTATTGTTTTTGATAATTCAGGTACTTTAATTAAAAGATATAAAATTTTAAATGATATTGAGAATAAGAAATTTATTACTGATAAAAATTCATTTGAAATTATTCATAAATTAGAATGTGCTGCTCTTATTATTTTACAATTTAATACTAAATGTTTATCAAAACTCGATCCAAATACTAAAATTTCAGATTTATTTTTTAAGTATAATATTAATTTTTCTATTAGTTATAGTTCAACTAAACTTAGTCATGATGATGTTTTAGATGTAATTAGAAATGATAATAATGCTATAATATCCGATATTACTAATGGATTTGGTATTTTAAAAGAACAAGTTCCAAATATGGAAATTTGTAATGGTACTGCATTAATAATTGATTGTAAAAACAAAAAAATATTATATACAATTACTACTGCAGGTAAATTATTTGCTAATGCACAGTATACAGTAAATAAACTTAAAAATAGAGGGTATGAAATTTTTATTGCATCTGGTGATCGTGTTGGTGCTATTCAAACATTAACAAAATTTTTAGATATTGATTCATCACATGGATTTCCAACTGCAAGTCCAGTTGGTAAGAAAAAAATAGTTAAACATTTACAATCTAAAGGATATAATGTTACAATGGTTGGAGATGGGCCTAATGATTATTTTGCTTTAAATCAAGCTGATTGTGGAATTTTAACAATTGCTCAAAGTTTAATAGAAGAAGAATATTTACTTCTTGCATCTGATTATCTTATTAATGATTTAATAGAACTTCTAAATATATTATATTAGTATAATTAATATTGTCAAATATATTTTTTAGTATTTTTGTAGAATTTTTTATACTTTTAAATTAATTTCTTAAATTTAATTCTTCTATTATATTTTTTGTTTTTAATACATTTTCATAATTATTTAATTCTATAATTCCATTATCTACTTTTTTTAATAAATTTAAGTCTAAATTACCTTCTTTAAGTACTAAATGTTGATCTTTTTTTCCATCATTATCATGTATATGATAATATATTATATTATTTAAATCAAAAAATTCTCTACAATTTTTGCAAGTGTTTGCATGGCCTGTATCTATTGTTATTGAAGAACCTGTATTTTCCTGTATATATTCTAATTCACTTACACTATTTCCAATAAAATTAAAACGATTTGGTAAGTTTTCTACAGATATTTTTACTTTTTTATTATTGTCTTTTCCATAATCTATACATTTATTAATAGACTCTATTGCATAATCTATAACTACTTTTCTTATTCTTTCATCATTTCTTCCTACTTGTCCTGCATGTACCGTTATAGCTTTTCCATTTAATTTATCTGCAAGATCTATTGTTTCACATATCTGTTTAATTGATTCTTCTCTTATTCCTTTGTTTAGGCTAGCTAAATTTATATCAACATTAGGGCCATGTATATATAATTCTATGCCTTTATTATTAATATTATTCAAAATTTCTTCATGTTCTAATAAATTATAGGGGATGTATGGTCCTTCACTTAATAATTCAATTAATTCAAATCCATCTCTTTTTCCAATATTAATCATATCTTGTATTGGTTTCATAAAAAGAGATAATGTTGAAAATCCTAATTTCATTTTATTACCTTCTTTTTATCTTTAATCTAATTTATGAGATTAATTTTTTATTTGATTGTCTTATTATCTTTAATTTTTATTATTTAAAAAATCATCTATTAACCATGAGGATATACTTATATTTGATCTTCTTTTTATTTCATCTCTACTAAACCATTTTGCATCAAGGATTTCAAAATTATCTACTTTTATTTCTCCACTTTCATATTCTGCTGTAAAACCTACCATTAGAGAATTTGGAAATGGCCATGATTGACTTCCAAAATATTTAATATTTTTTATATTTAATCCAACTTCTTCTTTAACTTCTCTTCTTACAGCTTCTTCTAATGTTTCTCCTGCTTCTACAAATCCTGCTATTAATGAATAATCATTTGTTTTATAATAACTATGGTATGCCATTAATACTTTATCTTCTCTTTTTATTGCTACAATAATTGCAGGTGCAATTCGTGTATAATTAAGATGGCCACAATTTGGACATTTAAGCATCATCTCTCTTTCATCAATTATATTATGTTCTCCACATACTCCACAATATTGATGATTTTTATACCAATCTCTAACTTGTGATCCTCTTCCACCTATTAAAAATAACTCTTCATTTATATTAAATACTTCTTGTAACTTATAAAATCCTTCATTGTTTTTTCTATTTAATAGGTTTACTACAAAACAAGCTTTATTTTTATATGTTCCAATTATAAGTCAAAGTCAATATCAAATATTTTATACAATTCTTCTTTGGTAAATATAGGTATATAATCATTTTTTAAATATAATTCATTTTCATAGTATATTAAAAAGTAAGATTTTTCATTTGTTTCGTAGTTTTCTTTAAAATCAATCTTGTAATTATCATAAAGCCTTGAAGTTATCATATTTATGTATATGTTTTTATTTTATATAATCTATTTTTAAGCTACATTTATATATAGAATATAATATATGTTTATTTACGATATATGTCAAAATTTGATATACTAATAATTTTTATGGGAAGTATATTTTGGATGATTTAAATTCTTGTGATTTTAATAATAATGAATTTTTTGATGAAGAAATTATTGAAGAGCATAAAAAAATTCATAAAGTTTTTATTAATTCTTTAATTCCTCTTTTAATACTTTGGTTTTTAACTAAAGAAGATTTACATGGTTATGGATTAATGAAAAAATTAGATTCATTTTTTGAATTTCAGATTGAAAAAGGATTTCTTAATAAATTTAATTCTAGTAAAGTTTATCCGATTTTACAAAAAGCTGAAAATATTGGTTTTATTGAAGGAAATTGGATGATTAAAAATGGTAAACCTATTAAAGTTTATCATTTAACTGATATTGATGAAAATTTTATTTATTCACTAAGAAAAAGAAATTTTAATCAATTTGTCCAACATAAATTTGATAATTTTATGGATTTTCAAGATTTTTTATTTTCTAATCCTGATGAAAATTAATTTTATTGAAATTTAAATTAGCTTATTAAATTTTTAATATATTAAAATGGTGATTTAATGAAATATGCAATTGAAACTTTTGATTTAACTAAAAAATATAAAGATTTCATTGCAGTTAATTCTTTAAATATGAAAATTCCTAATAAATCTATTTTTGGTATGTTAGGACCTAATGGTGCAGGTAAAACAACCACTATAAAGATGTTAACTTGTCTTACAATACCTACGAAAGGTACAGCTACTGTTGGTGGTTATGATATTAATGAAAATCCTAATGAAGTTCGGAAATTATTAGGTATGGTACCTCAACAAGTTAGTTTATATAAAGATTTAACTGTAAAAGAAAATGCAGAATTATGTGCAGATTTTTATGGTGTTCCAGATGATGAAAAAGAAGATAGAATTAATGAATTAATGGAACTTGTAGACATTTCATATGCTAAAGATAAAAGAATTGGTAAAATGTCCGGTGGTCAAAAACAAAAAGCATCACTTGTAGCTAGTTTAGTTCATAGACCAGATATTTTATTTTTAGATGAACCTACTATTGGTCTTGATCCAACTACAAAACGAGTTTTATGGGATTTAATTCAGGATTTAAATGATTCTGGACATACAATTATTTTATGTTCTCATGATATGCATGAAGTAGATATGTTATGTGATAATGTAGGAATTATAAGTACTGGTAATCTTGTTGCTTATGACTCTCCAAGATCATTAAAAGATCAACTGATTAATTCCCAAAAAGAAGAATATACTAATCTTAGTAATAGATTATATAAATTTAAAAAAGATATTTCATCTAATAATAAAATATTATCTGATAGAGAAAAAGCTCTTGAAATTCAAAAAGAAGAACTTTTTACATATAAAGAAATGTCATTTTTACTTAAAAATCCTTCTGATGAACTTTTAAATTATATGGAAACTTTACCTCATGTTCATGGTCTTGAAGTAAATAAAAATGGTAGAATTTCATTACAAATTGATAAATTTGATGATAATGCTGTATCTGATATTTTAAAAGCATTATTTGATAAAGGTGCAATTATTAGTTCAATTTCAACTCAAGAACCATCTCTTGAAGATGTTTTTATTAAAACAACTTCAGAAGCAGATTTAGGTCCAAGGGTTTAGTGATAATATGTTTGAATATAAAAAAATGTTTTGGATGATTAAAAAAGAATGGTTAAGTCTAAAAAGACATCCTTCTCGGTTTGGAGCTATTATAATAATGCCAATTATTATGATTTTATTATTTGGATATGGTATGGGTGGAGATTTAAGTGATTTACCTATTGTTGTAGTATCTCAATCTCATGGTAATCTTACAGATACTACATTAAATGATATAAAATCAAATAATGTTTTTAAAGTTACAGATATTATGGATAATGTAACTGAAGCGAAAAATATGGTTGATAATGGAAAAGTTAAAGCAGCAATTATTCTGCCATCAAATTATGATGATAATACTACGACTCAAAAGACGGCCACATTATATTTAGATTCTTCAGATCAGATGGCCTCTCAAACTATTGTTCCTGTATCTCAACAATTATTTAGTCAATTATCTATAGATCAACTTCAATCTTCACAGACACAAACAAATCAAGCAGATATTTCAGTAGAAAATGCATCTACTAAAAATTCAGTTTCATCACAAATTAATAATGTTAAATCAGGTATATCTATTCAAATTAACAGGATTTATGGTAATATTAAATATATTGACTTTTTAGTACCTGCAGTACTTGGTATGACTGTTATGATGAGTTGTATGATGGGTATGGGTGCATCTATTGCTGGTGAGCGTGAAACTGGTGAACTTGCAAGATTATTCATGACACCTACTTCTGTTTCAACTGTTATTGCAGGTAAAATATTTGCAAAACTTTCTGTTGAAATGATGCGTGCAATTATTTTATTATTTGCTGCTATTGTTCTTTTCAATGTTGTTGTTAAAGGTGGAATATTACAATCATTATTACTTCTCTTTATTGGAGCAATTTGTTTTGTTGGTTTTGGTGTTGCATTATCTGCTCGTGCTCAAAATCAAGAGGATTATGCACAAATGGTTATGCCCTTTTCCATGCCTATGATGTTTGTTTCTGGAGTATTTTATCCAGTAGAAACAATGCCATGGATTTTCCAAAAAATTGCATATATTTGTCCATTAACTTATCTTAATGATGCTATGAGGGCAGTAATGATTCAAGGTCATTCACTTGAATTTGTATGGGTAGATATTTTAGTACTTTTAGGATTTACATTATTATTCTTCTTAATAGGTGTTGTAAGTTTTAATAGGGATGTATAGGTGAAAAATATGTTTAAACAAAAAAATTTATTAATTATTTTAACAGTAATATTATCTTTTGCATTGATTATTAGTCCAATTTATAGTGCAGATTGGACAATGTTCCAAAATTCTCCTAATCATACTGGATTTACTGAAGAAAATAGTAATTTTGTTTCTAATCTTTGGTCTAATAAGATTTGTTCATCAATTAACTCTACACCTGCAATTCATAATAATACATTGTTTTTAATTTCAAGTGATGGAGTTTTAAATTCTATAAATATGATTAATGGAACAATTAATTGGCATAATGATTTATCAAATAATGTATCTGCTTCACCAATTATAAAAGATGATTTATTACTTGTTGGTGATTTAAATGGTCATTTTTATGGATTTAATGTAAGTTCTCATAATATTAAATGGACTTTTAAAGCACCTAAAGCTATTGAGTCTACAGCAGTTGTATCTGGTGATAATGTTTACTTTGGTTGTAATGATGGTAAAGTATACTCATTATCAATTAAAGATGGTAAGAAAAATTGGAATAAACAAATTGGTGGTAAAATTAAAACTCCATTAACTTTATCTAATAATACTTTATACTTTGGATCTACTAATGGAGGTATTTATGCAATAAAATCTAATGATGGAAGTTCTATTTGGAATTATACTACTGGTGATGAAGTATTATCTGCTCCAGCATATAGTGATGGTAGAGTTGCTATTGGGTCTGTTGATAATACATTATATGTTTTAAATAGTTCTAATGGTAATTTACTTTGGAAACAAGAAATGGATAATAAAGTAATTTCTTCACCATCAATTGATGGATATAATAATAATGTTTATGTTGGAGATGATTCTGGTAATATATCTTGTTTAGATTTAAGAGATGGAACACTTAAATGGTCTTATTTAACTGGTGGTGCTATTAAATCTAGTCCTGCTATTTTAAATAGTTCTATTGTAGTTACATCTTCTGATGATACTATATATGTTTTAAATAAATATAGTGGAAATATTAACATGACTTATAATCCAGGAGCTTATTTATTTAATTCACCAATTACTACATCTCCTGTTGTTAATGGTAATACATTGTTTGTAGCAGCTAATGATGGTTATTTATACTCAATTGATTTAAATAAGCAAGATACTCCATTATCTCCTTATATTTATTATGATATTACTATTATTATTCTTGCTATAATTCTTATTATTGCTTTATTTAAATTTAATAATAAACGTAAAAATAAATAATTCATTTTTATGAATTATTTTTATTTTTTTGATTTTTCTTATTATAACTTATAACTTATAAATTATAATTAATTTTGTTTAATAATTTTATGTTATTTTTTATTTTTTTTAAAAGTTTCAAT
>NZ_MRCT01000050.1 GCF_002208625.1 Methanobrevibacter sp. 87.7 | reverse complement strand
TTAAATATTTTAATTAATTATTTTTTTTTTTTTTAAAAAAAGTAGTTTTTCTATATTTCAAATGATTTTTATATTTAATTTTTAAAAAATACTTAGATAAAAAGTTGAAAGTTATTTTATAAGTAGTTTTTTTAGAATAAAGTTTAAAAAATTTGATAAAATAAGATAAATAGTTTAATATTTATCTTATTCGTTTTTAATAGCTAATTCAATATCCTCAGCTTTAACAGTTTGTCTTTTAGCTAATTTTGCATATCCTATAGCTTTTTTAGCAATATCTGCAGCTTCTTCTTCTAAATATTTAACTAATGTATCAGTAGCATCTGAACTTACTCTTTCAGCACCGGATTCTTTTATTATTCTATTAATTGGAGCTTTTGCAATTCCCATATTTTCACCTCAATTTGTTAAATTAGTTTAAAATTATACACTTTTAAAATGTATACCGTTATTTTATTCTTTATTATTAATAAATATAATGTTTTTGAACTTTTTTTATATTTTATTAGTTTATATTTTAAAATTTGTTTAATTTATACGAATTATTTCATCTTTTAGAAAGAATATTTAAATTTAATGGAACATATTAAAATATATGATTATTGCAGGTACTATTAAAACACCCATTAAATGTGATTTACTTACTCCTTGGTAATGAGGGATTAATCCAAGTGCTATAGAACTTATTAAAAGTAGTAACATACCATAAAGGATATTTATAGATTATATTAAATGTGTATACAAGTATAATCATTATAAAAATAGCTATTGTGGATAATTTTTTATAATCAATTCCTTCAATGATTTTTATGAATTTATCTCCAATTTTAATTGCAAAAATCAATGATATTGAAACAGAAATTAAGGATACTCCAATAAACATTATAAGTATATTTAATGTAAATTTAGTAATCATATAAGAAATATAAACTGCAATACCACTTCTTGGATTTCCGATTAAGTAAATTGATATTAATGAAAAAAGACAATTTGAAGTATTAATTCCACTTATCACAGTTAGAAAATTACTTGCATCATCGTCTGTTGTATTTGACATATCTTGTGCTATTATTCCTCCTTGTGCAGGTCCAAATCCTGGTAAAAATCCAAGAATTGCTCCACTTATTCCTCCTAAAAATATATTTTTTATTTTTGTTTTATCAATGTTTATTTCATAGAATGGATTTTGATGTGGTATAATTGAATTATCATTTAAACTAAACAATATTGTACTTATTCCAAATAATCCAGTAAATGTTACCATTAAACTTAAATTAGAACTTAATGGAGTTTCAAACACTGCCCAACCAATTATTCCACTAAGTAAAAATAGAATTAATGACCATATTGTTTCTTTTTTATTATTACTTAATTTGTAAATTAAGATTATGGATATTATAATGAGTATTAACCATAAATATGGTTTTAATAGATTATGGAAATAAGGTAAAATAATTGCAAATATTGGTAATGTTATAATTGTAACAAGTATTGCACCATAACCTCCAATTGAAACAATTCTTATAGCCTCCTTTCCTCTTCCTTCTATTACCATTCTGTGACCTGGAAGAATAGATAATGCAGTTGCTTCTTCTGGAACACCTAAAAGTATTGAAGGAATAAATTCAAGAAGGGCATGTGATACTGCAAGAGATGCTAAAAATATACAAATTGCTTCAATTGATGTAAAATTTAGAAGAAATGGAGATAATGTGTAAATTATTGCTCCAGAAGTATTAACATGTATACCTGGAAATAATCCTGTAATACAACCTACTAATATTCCAAATATACATGCTATAATTAAATCTATCATAAGATTTAATTTTAATTAATTTTTTTATTTAGTTTTATTAAATTGTTTTAATTTATATTATATTTTAAAAGGATTTTTCTTTTATAAAATATTTTTTTCTATTTAATTATTCTAAGATATTTTTTAATATTTTAGTATTAGTACTTAGAAAAAGTTAAAAAAAGTAATTTTTATTAGTTTAATTATTGTCTATTTTTATCATTTTTTATTAATATTTTAACTGCTTCTATTGCAGTTTTAATTTAATTTTCAGTATCAAAATAAGTTTTATGATCAATATTTTTTGAATCTCTTTCTTGATTTAAAATAGCTAAAAGTATAGCACCAGTACGTATATGTAGAAATGATCTTAATGTAAATAATGTTGAACATTCCATTTCAGAACTTAATACTCCTAATTTTTTCCATGCTTCCCATTTCATTTTAAGTTCTTCAGATATTGGCATTCTATCAGGATTATGTTGTCCATAAAATGAATCTTTACTTTGGATAATACCAACATGATATCATGTACTCTCTATTATTTCCTATAAGTTTAGGACTATCAAAATACTTTGCTATTTTTTTAGATCTTTGAGGGTCTCCAGGAATTAGAACATATTCTCCAATTTCTCCAGGTTTTACTTGTATATGGTACATTCTGCCTTCTTTATCTCTTAAATCCATTGTTTCACCTTTTCTATGAATTTAAGTTTTTAGTTTATTAGGTTTATATTTTGCTTTTTTTATCTGTTTGTAAGTTTTTTTATTATTTAAATAGAATAAGTTTATATTTTTATTTAAAATTATGAACTATATTTTCTTTATTTAATGGAATTTCTTTTCTTTTTTTAATTTTTTATAGTGGTCTATATCTCTATATTTAAATACTTTAGCAGGATGACCTCCAGCAATTCCATACTTAGGAATATCATTTACAACAACACTTCCTGCCTGTATTATTGCTCCTTCTCCTATATGTGTACCACCTAAAATAATTACTCTATTTCCAATCCATACATTATCTTCGATTATAACATCTTTTGATATAACGGTATTATCATAAGGTATTGCATCTCCTTCATAATTATGGAAATCTGTTATAATCATACATTTTATACCTGAATGGAAATTAGAACCTATATTTACTTTTCCTTTTCCTTGTATATGCATTCCATTAAAGTTAACATTATCTTTAAGACTTGTATTTTGATTTACAATAGATTTATTATTAACTTTAAGATTTTTACCATAGGATAAACATGTGTTTTTCACATTATTTGTATATCTTTTTTGTTTAATTTTTTGAATTATATTTAAAATTCCCATTCTTTTACCTCTAATTAGAACATTTTGTAGAATATTGTGTTAATAATATTGCACATTTATGTACTGTATTTAAATCAATTTTTTTGTCTGATTTTACAATTTTATTTAATAATTCATTTATAAAGAAATCTTCATCAATTAATGGATTGTTTAATACTACAACATCAAGATTTACAAATCCTACATAAGGATAAATAGGACATTCAAGACCATTTTCCATTAGAAAATCTTCAAGTTCATATGCTAATTTAATTGTTTTTTGTTTTATACGGTTATTATGTTCAAATTTGTATTTATGTTCTGGATTAATTAATCTAGAAGTAATAGGGTTATCATCAGGAATTAATCTTTCATCACTATTATCACCAAGAAGAGATATTAATTCTTGTGTTTCATTTTCTTGTTTTATCCTATCTTTATCTTCTTTATCATTGAATTTTTGTGTTAAAATTGTGTAAATTCCTGTAGGACCAATTACAACATGGTTTATACCATCACTTGCTCCAGGTACTTTTACATAATATAAAATATAGTAATTTTCAGGAAGTGTTAATAATTTAGAACGTATTATTCTTCCTCTTGTTTCTTTTTCATTATAATTTTTACTTTTGTATAACCCAACAGAGAATACTATAATACCTATTATTACAAAAATAAGACTGTATGACCTTTTTGAACGTATTGTATCAAATAATCCAAGACCTATTATAAGTGTACCAAGACCGAGGTATAAATAAGAATAAGGTTCATTACTTTCATTTGGATCGGGTACAAGATTTTGTTTTTTAATATTATCTAAATTTTCTAAGGTAATTTCAGGATTTAATATTTTACTATATTCATATCCTCTTTTTGGAGTTTTACCACTTATCTCTTCAAATTTTGAATTGTTTTTATCTAAAAATTTTGTTCTAAAATGAGTTTTATGATTTTTTATTTGAGTATCTTCTTTAGATAAGTTATGATATCTAGTATTATCTTTTCTAAAATCACTTGTATTAATATAACCAGATTGTGTATTTTCAAAATTTATCTTCTTATAATTATCAGTATTTGTATTAACTAGTAAATTTTGATTTAGATTAATGGTATTACTTGTATTACTGTCATTTTTATTATTAGCTATGTTATATCCTTCTATTTTATAATCTTGCAATTTTAAGTTTTTTTTTCTAAAATTAAATCTTGCATATTATATCTATTCATCATTTTCTCTTTAAATGATTCAACAAGATATTCTTTTAATGTATTGTAATCGGAGGTGTTTGGAACTTCTACTTTTTTTCTACTTTTTAAAACAGTTTCAACATTATCATTGTATTCATTATTGTTTTTATAATAATTGTCTAATGTGTTTCTATTGTCTTTAAAACTGTTTTTATTATCTATGTCTTTTCTTGTTTTGGAGAAATGTTTATTATTTTTTATATATTCATTTATTGGTTCTTCTGTGTATGTTTGTTGTGTGGTTGGTTCTTCTGTGTATGTTTGTTGTGTGGTTGGTTCTTCTGTGTATGTTTCTGTATGTTCTGGGTAAATATCTTCATTATAATTAAGTTCTGTTTCATCAAATTCTTCTAATCCTAAATCAGAATTATCATAATCATAATAATCATAGTCAACATATGTATCATCATCTTGTGAATGATCTACATATATGTAACCATCATCTTCTATTGGAATTGTTTCTTCATTTTCTACAGGAATTTCTATATTTATGTCCTGATTTGTATATGATTCTTGATTATCGTTTAAATAATTCTCTACATATCTAAGTTGTCCACCACAGCTACTACATTCATAATCATTAATATTTTCATCATTGTTTATTTTGAATTTTAATCCACAATTAGTACATTGGACTATATGGTATGATTTTTCAAAATTTGATGTATTAAATTGATGAATATTATCATTTGATGGTATTGGATCATACTCATCATCATATTCTAAATCTCCAGTACAAACAGAACATTCATAAGTATTAATATCCTCATCATCATCTATTTGAAAATTAGCTCCACAGTTTTTACAAACTACAACTCTCATATTGTCCACATTTTTTATTTTTTTTAAATAAATATGATAATATAATTTTAAGAAATTTATATAATTTAAATATATTTATTCTAATATATTATTTATTTTTATTTTAAATAATAAGTATTTTTTTAATAAATCTTAAATTTTATTCATTTTTTTAGTTTTTAAATATCTATTTTAAAAATTTAAGATGTGTTTTCATTTATTGTTTCTGTATAAATCTTCATAATTTCATTTATTATATTGTTCCAATTGTATTTTTCTTCTATTAATTTTCTTCCATTTTCACCATAAGTTTCCATTAATTCTTTATTACTTAATAATTTACTTATAGTGTTGGATAATGATTTAATGTCATATTTACAACTTAATCCACAGTTATTATTTACCCATGTTGCAATATGATTACATTCAGTTAAGATTAATGGTTTACTTGCAGCCATTGCTTCAAGACCACTTGTTGTAAATGATTCATATTGTGAAGGCATTATAAATGCATCACAATCAACTAATGCTTCTAATTTCTCTTTTTTATATAATGGTCCTGTAAGAATTATTTCATCTGATAAATCATATTCTTTAATTAATTTTTTTATTTCATTTTCAAAACCATTATCTGGGCCTATTATTGCAAGTTTAACTTTTTCTTTTGTATTATTTAAAAAATCATTAAATGATTTTATTAGAAGATCTAAACCTTTAATTTTATTTAATCTACCAATAAAAATTAATAGTTTTTCATTATTTATATTATATTTACTTCTAAATTGATTTTTTTCTGGAAGATTATTATATTCTTCTAGATTTATTCCTAAAGGAATTATTTTAATATTTTCTTCTTTAATCCCCATTTTTAAATATTGTTCTTTTTCAATTGGAGTAAGTGCAAATGCTTTTGATGCATCATGAAGTATATTAAAACCCCATATTTTATCAAATATATTTTTTATTGTTTCTTTTTGGAAAAAAGGAAGTACTGAACCATGTGATTGTATAATATAAGGGATATTATTTTTCATAGCATATTTATGTGTTAAAATAGCTAAAGAATGTCTATGTTCATGGATATGTATTATATCAAAGTTTCCAATATTCTCTTTTAAGTGTTTTTTTAATCCACAAGGAGTATCTATTGTAAATTTGTTTTTAAATGAATTTGAAATGTTTTTAAAGTAGTATACATGAATTCCATCTTGATTTACATTATAATTATTTTCAAATTTAAGACGATTTATACATGTATCTGTAGTATATATTGTAACATTATGTCCAAGTTCTACTTGTTTTTTAGCTATTTGGTATGATGCATTTACAACACCTCCTGCAGCAAAACAAGGTACAAATGAAGGTACTACATGTAATATATTCATTTTTTTACTCCTTTTAATTTTTCACTGTTTATTTTATTTTCTAAGTTTATCTTTCTATTTTTTATCTTATTATAAACTAATTTGATATTGTATCTTCTATTTTTTTATTTTTATAAAATAATTTAATATTAAACACTTATTATAAGTCATGCTTTTTTATATAATGTACAGTTATTTTTTTCTTTTATTATATAATATCCATCTTTAATATTACTATTTCTTCCTTCAGCAAAATAATAGCTAACATTATTTGCTTTTAATGTTTCTGTAAAATTACTTTCATTTTTTAAATTATCTGTTTTATTAACATTCATTCTTAATTCAAATGAAATTCCACTCCAATCATCACCCCAAATTGTTTTATTTAAATAATTTGAATCATTTTCAATTAACCAATTACAAACTTCTTTTTGATCTTGTGAAGCAGTTAAAATGTTTTGAGGACTTTGATTATCAAATGTATGTGGTGTGTTTACTGCAAAACAGTATCCAGTAAATCCAAGACTTCCAATAATTAATAATATTGGAATTAATGTTTTAATAATGTTTAATTTTTCTTTAAAGATTTTAAAATCTTCTAATTTTTTATATATTAAGTATAAACCTAAAATAATCATATATGCAAATACTGGTGTAAATGTAATTGCATATCTATCTGTTTTAATAATGTGGTATGTATAAAAGCTAAAGTTTACAATACCCCAATAAATAAACATAAAATCTATTGCCATATACTTAAGATCTGCTTTTCTAATTAGTCTAAATAATGCTAATATAGAAATACTGATTAATGCAATTGATGTATAAAGTGAAACTTTTGTAAAACTTACAAAGTATACAATAAGTGGTATAATAAATAAGATTATTTTTAAATAATAAAATTTATTCTTATTTTTACTTATTCTTGCTCTATTATGCTTATTTAATATTTGGCTTATGTATAATAATATTCCAATTAGAATTATAGAAATTAATATTATTGAGATAATAGAAGGACTATTTCCCATCCAAACCATTTTATTAAAGTTATATGCTCCTGGTTTAAATGAGTAAGGAATCCATTTTTCTGTTCCAATATATAATGGTAAATTGTTTATATAATACCATAAGTTATTTGTAGTTGCAGTAGCAGTACTTGTTGCTACTGCTTGTGTATGTGCACCAGGATTACTTGTAGCAGATATTGATGAAGATTGACTAATAAAAAAGAATGGAATATTGTTTATTTTATATATTCCTAAAATAGCTATTAATGTAATTAATCCAGATAGTATTCCTTTAATTAATTTGCCTAAATGTCTATTAATGTAATTTAAAGGATTTCCAGTAAATAATATTAACATAAGCATTGCTGGAAGTGTTAATATTACAGTATATCTTGTAAAGAATCCTAAAATAAGTACGGGAAATGCAATATAATAATATTTTGGATTTCTATATAATCCAAGTGCCATTAAATATATTGCAAGTATAGACATTCCAAGACCTGGAATATCTAACATTCCTTTTGAAGCCCATGCAAGGTTAATTGGAAAACAAAGTAATAAAATAGTTCCTGTAAAACTTAATAATTCTTTGAATCTTAATCTTAAAAGTCCATAGAAACTAAGTCCTGTTATAATATAAAATAATCCACTTATAATTAATATTACACTATCTGAAACGTAATCTGTTTTAAAAACAAGTGAGCATAAAAATGGAATAAGTGGTGGAAGTCCATGATTTGTACTACTTGGGCTTAATCCTGCAAAATATAATCCATTATTAAGATAAAGATAAACATCATGAATATAGTATACTCCCATTTTTGTATCTATACTTAATAGATATGTGAGAATACCGCTACTTATAATAAAAATTAAGATTATACTTATTATATCCATTTTATTTTTATAATTCATTTTAATCAGTTAATTTACTTTTAGAAGTTTTTTTTATTAATATTTAGAAGTTTTTTTTATCTTTATTTTAATTTTTTAAAGTTTATTTTTATTTAAATATTTGATTTCTTTAGAAACTTCCTATTGCAAATGCAATAAATGCAATCATCATTCCTATTTTAAGATTTTTTGAAACTTCACTACAAGTTTTAGTTTCTTGGTTTTTAAGTATTTTATATCCGCTGTAGAAGAATAATATCATTCCAAAGAAAACTATTATAATATAATATAAATTAAAAATGTGTTCTATATAAAGAAGAGGACATAATATTGTATCTATAATTATTATTCCACTTGAAAGGTATGCTGCTTTATTTTTACCGTAAACAATAGGAAATGTTTTTGCACCTTCTTCTTTATCTCCTTCTATATCTTCTATGTCTTTAACTATTTCTCTTGCAGTTGTCATAAGTATTGCAAAGAATCCAAGTATTAATGAGATTATTATAATTTTAAATGTATTAGTTTCTGCACCTATTACTGTTCCACCGAAAATAAAACATAATCCAGTTAAGAATCCTACAGTAATATTACCAATAAGTACACTAGATTTAAGATTACGTGCATAAAAATATTCTAAAAGACATGCTCCTGCTACAATAATAATTGGCCAAATACTTGATACTAAATAAGTAATTATTCCTCCAATTATTATTGCAACAATAAATAATGTATATGCATAAGTTTTAGCTATTTTTAAGCTGATTCTTCCAGAAGGTATTGGTCTATTTGGTTTATTAATACAATCTATTTTATAATCGAATACATCATTAATTGTATTACCTCCACCTAATGCTAAGAATGTTGCAATTAAACTTAATATAATAGGTATACTGTAATTATGTCCTACAATTCCCATAAGAATAACTGCAATAACTGCCATTATTGCATTTCCAGGTCTTATAATTTCTATATATGGATTCATTTAAACACATCATCATTTTTAATTAAATATTAATTTTAACTTTATTTATTAAATGTTTATCTATAATTTATATTATATTTCTTTTATTTTCATTATATTAGCTATTTTGTGTTTTTTTCTTTTATTTATTGTACAATTTTTTTATATTTTGTGAATTTTTTTATATTTCATATAATTTTTTTATATTTTTTATAAGATTTATATAGTTTATAATATAAATGTTAATTTTATGAATGATTTATTTAGATTATTATTTTAGAACTTTAATTTTTTAGTTTTAAGATTTTAATCTTTTTTAGAGCTTTTTGATTTATATTTTTAATCTCTTTAGAATTATTTAAACTTTAAGTTTAATTTTTTAGTTTTAAGGTTTTTAGAAATTTTTAATTCAATCTCTTAATAATCATATTTAATATTTGAGGAATTTTATGCAATCTAATCTAATGAAATTTATAAGGAGAAAGCAAGATAACATTTCTATAAGTTTTCTAATTGTTTTATTTGCAGTTATGACTGTTCTACTTATAATGATTAATTCTTCTAGTAATATTCTTGGAAGATCTTTTAGGGATGTTTATTTTTATTTGATTTATGCATTAAGATTTTCAGGAGTTTATTTTTCTGGATATGCTTATATTAATAATCTTCCACCTTTAATACCATATCTTACTTCAATTCTTTTTAGATTAGGTTATGTGAATGTTTCTAGTATTTTCATTGTCACAGGAATTTTTTATTTCTTAGGTGGAGTATTCTTTTATAAATTACTTAGAATAAGATTTAATAATCTTTATTCTGTTCTTGGTGCTGTAATTTATTCTTGTTTAAGTATTAATTTAACATGGGCTGCAAATGGTACTATTGATATTCCTTCAGTTGCATTATCTATAATTGCACTTTATGGTTTAATAATGGCTGTTGATAGGAATCAAAAGTATTTTTATCTTGCATTTCCTGCAATTGTTTTAGGATTTTTTGCAAAATATACTGCAGGAATTACTTTAATGATAATGATTTTATATTATGTTTTAAGAGTATTTTCACGTAGAAAACTTAGAAAATATTGGAAAAATACTTTAGGAGGAATGATTTTCGGTTCCCTATTTATTATACCTTATATTGTATATATTAAATTGAATAATCTTCCTTTAGGATTTTTAGGACAATTTGGAGAAGTTGCATCAGAACCAAGTTCTAAAGCAGCACTTTCTCATAAGGTTACTAATGATTTAGGATTTTATATTGTAAATATTCCTCATTGTTTAAATTCCAATATACCAGTACTTGCTTACCTTTTAATAGCTATTTTGCTTATAGGTTTTGTACTTATAATTTGTAAATCAAGAAGTACTTTAAAAATAACTTATAATCAACAATCTATTTTATTACTTGGACGTTCTATTCCATTATCTGTAGTATATAAAATGATTTATATTGATTTAATTATTTTAGTACTTGTATTTTTAACTATTGGTAAAATTTCATTTGTATATACTGAAATTTTATTCTTTATCTTTGTTTATTTAATGGCTGTTAAAATAAATAAAATAATTGGAAAATATAATAATATACCTCGTAAAAGAAAATATAAATCATTTAACTTTGATTTTATTATGTTTATTTGGTTTTTTACATACTTTATTTTCTTTTCAGCACATTATGTAAAAACTCATAGATACTTTACAACAATGGCTCCTGGATTTGTAGCTATGATTATACTTTCATTGTATTTAATCTTAAATACATCTAAAATCAGAAATATTTCTTTTGATTTAAAAGAAAATAAACGTAAAGATTATAATATAAAATTATCAACAGTAATTATCTTAATATTAATTGTAAGTTTTGTTTGTTATGGATTTTATTCTATGTCTTTAGATAAAACTGATCCATTAGTATCTGATGAAAGTAATATGGCTAATTATTTAAAGACTAATTATCCAGATTATATAAATTCTACAATATCTGCAGATAGAGCTCCAATATATGTTTGGTATTTACATAAAGAAGTTAAATATATGAAAAATTCTGATGATCCAACGATTAGAACCTATAATTTAAAGAAAGAGAATGCCTCTTATTATATTGGAAATAATTCAAGTCTTGAAGTTGAAAATTATGATAAAATCATTAATTTTAATAATGTTACTTTGTATAAAAAATCAGAGTATGCAGATTATTGATTTTTCATAATTTTATTTTTTAATTATAATACTTACTTAGTAATTTTTTTATAATTTTTTAGTTTTATTTATTGATTTAAGTATTTTTTACATTCTTAATTTTACACTTGAAATTATCCTCTATTTTTTTTAAAATTTCAGATTTTTATAATTGAAATTTTTAAATTCATATCTAAATATTCTAAAAT
>NZ_MRCT01000005.1 GCF_002208625.1 Methanobrevibacter sp. 87.7 | reverse complement strand
AAAATATACTATTTTGTTTAAAAATAATATAAAATAATATAATAAAAAATAAAATAAATTAAAAAAATTATACAAATATAAAATATAATTGAATTTATATAAATTATAGACTAAAATAAAAATTAAATCTATATAAAACTTAAGATTTTTTTAAAATATAGAAAAGGAACTTAAAATTTTTTTCTAAAAAGTATAAAAATAAAAATTTTAAAAAAAGTATAAAAAATATCTAAATAAAAAATTAAAAAAAAAAATTAATCTTTTAAAAGTTCACAGACTTTATCACCTGCAAATAGACAAACCTCAACACAAGGTGACTTATCTTCACCATTTTTAGATATATCACCACATTTTACAGAACCATATTTATTTTGAAAATCATTAAATAACTGTTTAGCCATAGGTTTTATATCATCTTCATCTGCTAAAAGACCTAAAGCCATAACAGCACCAGTTATAGCACCACAAGTACCTTCAGCAAATGTTCCACCAATTCCACCAGAAAATCCAAGTCCTAATTTTGATAAAGTTTCAAGATCTATATCACAATCTTCACAAAGTCCCATAAGTGTAGCTTGTGAGCAACTATTATCTTCTCTATAATCCTCTATTTTCTTAGCTATTTCTTTTGAATTTAAATCCATATTATCACCTTATATTATATGTATATTATATTATAATATTATAAAAATTCTATTAAAATAAGATGTTAATAAAATACTTAAAATAAATAGCTAATACAAACTTTAGTAAAATAAACCCAACTAAAACCTAAAAATAGCTAAAACATAAATAAAAAAACCAACTAAAACCTAAAAAATAGCTAATACAAACTTTAGTAAAATAAAAAACAATTAAAATCTAAAAATAGCTAATAACTAGTAAAAAAAATATAAAAATAGTTAATACTTAAAAAAAAATAAAAAATAAATAAAAGAGTTTAATTTACTAATTTTTTACCAAACTCTTTTGCTTTTTCTATTTGATCATCTTTATCTTTAAAAGCTCCAGGCTCGTTATTTCCACCTAAACTTAAAATATCACCTTTTTGGAAACCAAGTAATACAAATGCATTAATTTGGGTTTCAAGTGATGGTTTAAAAGATTCAGCAGGAGCAACACCATTAGTAGTAATGAAGTATACTTTTTTATTTGAAAATAGTTTCTGATAATCTTCATTCATAAAGTAAGAGTATAATCTGTCAATAATTAATTTAGCTTGTGCAGAAATATCAGAGAAATAAATTGGAGTTCCTAATACAATAACATCAGAATCTTCAATTTTCTTATAAATAGCTTGCATATTATCTTGAATTGCACAATGACCATCATGTTCTTTACAATAATTATCAGCTTGACATGGTGAAATATCTAATTTATTTGTACTGATGATTATAGTATCAGCACCTTCTTCTTGTGCAGTTGAAAGAGCAACTTCCATTGCAGCTTTTACATTACTATCTTGCCTTGGACTTGTATTAATACCTAAAATTTTCATAATAACACACTCTCTTATAATAAATTTAATTATTTCAACTTATATAAAGATATGTTTTAAAATTATTTAATAAGTTATTATAAAATTAAAAAGAGATATTTTTCAAATAATTTAAATGTAGATATATTATATTAGAAATTTAAAAAATACTTTAAAGTAAAATATAAATTTTATAAAAAAAATAAGTTTAATAAGTATAATTATAAAAGGGAAATTCTTATGAATGCTTTTGATAAATTTATAATTGGAGACACTAATAGTATAGAATGGTGTTTTGAAAATAGGCATTTTAATAAAAGACTAGATGATAATGGTATTTCAAGAGAATTTATAGTAGATACAATATATAATAAGGAACCATTACATTATGAACATAGTGGTAAAAATGAGTATGCAGTTACCTTTCCTGCACCTAGTACAAAAAATTATCCTGAAATTAAATTAATATTTGCTTGTCATGAAAATAAAATAGATCTTGTAACAATAATGCCTCATGGAAACACTAATCGTCAGAAAAATGTATATAAATCAGACCAATATAAAAAGAAAGAGAAAATGATTAATAAAGCAAAGTCTAAAAGACAATACTTATAGATTTTTAAAGTTCAATATGAACTTTTAATCTATATTATATAAATTTAATAAGTAATTTTAAACTCTAAATAGCTATAAAAACTAAAATATAAAAATAACTAATTCTAAAAACTAAAAAGCTATTCTAATAATACTAAACCATAACAGAAATAGCTATCATTTTCTTTATCAATACCTAAAATATCATAACCATTATTTTCAATAGTTTTATGAACATCAATACCACAAGCTTCCATTGCTGGACGAGCATCTTTAGTATGTATACATTCTTCGAGATTACATTCATCACAAAGCATACATGGCCCAGCACCTAAACCAAATGCTTTATAATAACCTAATCTAGAGCATTCTTCTTCTAGTTCTGCAGAGATTTTACTAATTCCACCAACATTATTAATAAAACATAAACTTACTTGAAATAGAATAGCTTTAGTATATGAAGAAACCATACCTAACATTTCTTCTGCTTTAGGTGCATATGGTGGACAGGTTAATGTTTTTCCATAATTAGGACAACCATATTGACATTTTAATCTTGTCCAAGGTTGAATAACAATAGAATCAGTATCTATTAATTTTAATTCAATACCTTTATAATTATCTGTAACTTTTTCTAATTTTTTACATAAAACATTAAAATCCATATTATCTCTCTTTTTATTCAACTATAAAATAAAAATAAATATAAAAGTTTTAAAGAAATATTCTCCTAAAAAATGAAAAAATCTAAAAGTTTAGTATTAGAAACTAATTAAACCTAAACCTTCAAATAAGATTTTAAATCCAAGTAATATAAGTACAATACCTCCAAGGATTTCGAATTTATCTCCAAAGTAGTCCCCAATTTTCTTACCTAAAAATATACCAAATATTGTAAATCCAAATGCAACAAGACCAATGACAATAACTGGAATTAAAACATCCTGTTTTAATACTGCATAGGTTATACCTACTGCAAATGCATCAATACTTGTAGCTATTGCAAGTAATGTAAGTTCACTAAATGAAAATTTATCCTCAATTTCACCTTCATCATCACGATCTGAAGATAAACTTTCTCTTATCATATTTGCACCAATTAAAAAGAGAAGTATAAATGCAATCATGATGCAAATGTTGATACAAGCCATTGAAATTGAATACCTGCTGTCCATCCCATAATAGGCATTAAAGCCTGAAATCCTCCAAAGAATATACCATACCATAATATTTCTCTAAATTTAATATTCTTTAAAGTGAAACCTTTTGTTAAAGATACACTAAATGCATCCATAGCAAGAGCAATTGCAATAAGTAACGTTGCTATAAAATCCATAATATCACATAAAGTAATTTAAAAATACTAATTAGCTATTTTCTTATATAAATGTAAATATCCTTAAAACCCTTAAATAATTACAATAAACCATATAATTAAAAAATATCCACTAAAACTACCATAAAATACATAATTAAAAAATCACACTATAAACTATAAAACCTATATTTTCTGATTATTCTCAAGATATTCAACAGATGCTAGAATATTTGGTTTATACTGTGCTACAGTATCATCTAAAAATTCTAAAAACTCTTCTGCAACATCATCATAAGGACGTGAAACTAGTTTTTCACCTAAAAAATCATTAATCTGAGAATTTGAAACTTTAATAAGTGGATAAATATAGTTTTCTTTTTTTCTTGGAAAACTAATACCTTCACCACTAAAAATCTCAGATACTATAGAATGTACTTCTGTATCTAAGGTTTTATTTGAAGTGATTAAATCATAATCATCATTATCATCATATACTAAACTTATACCATATTTTCTTGTATAAGGTTCAAGTATAATAGGTATTAATGGATTTGCATCATCTAGTATAAGAACTTTAACTTTAGGTTTAATATGACTAGAAAGTTCTCTTGATGCATTTGTAACTATTTCTTGAAATAATGATGATCTTATAACTTTAAAATTAGGAAAATGTTTTTCAAATGTATTTTGTCTTCTTCTTGAAAATTTTGAGAAACGAAGATTATTAATATATATTTTATCTGAAGTGTATGATATAAATCTTGTATCTACACCAATATCACTTAAATATCTTAAAATATCTTTCTTTGAATTTCCAAAGGTCTCTTCCTCTTCAGGTATATTAAAATCAAATAAAAAATTTTCCATATAATCACATTTTTTAAGATAGTTTATAAATTTAAGTAAAATAGTAAAATTAACTAAATAAAGTTAAATTAAGTAGTAAAATTAACTAAATATAGTAAAATTAACTAAATAAAGTTAATTAATTAAATAAAAATATTAAAACTCACCAATATCATCAATACCAGATGCTTTTAGTATAACATCCTCCATAACTTTACTATTAGCATCTATACCAGTCCATATTTTAAAACTTTCAACACCTTGATATAAAAACATTTTAATACCAGATATACGTGTAGCACCAATCTTTTTAGCTTCTTTAAGTATTCCAGTTTCAAGTGGTGTATAAACTATATCAAATACAGCCATATCACTATTCATTTCTTGAGCATAAATTAATGGTTTATCATCAACATGTGGATACATTCCATTAGGTGTTGTATTAATTATAATATCAGTATCTTTAAGATATTTATTAGAATTAGATTGTAAATCATAAGAAACTGTATAATCTGTTTTACTTGAAATATCATCTGCAAGTGCTTCTGCTTTATTAATATGTCTATTTAATATTGTAATTGAATTAACATCTTCCTCACATAAAGCATAAGATATAGCACGTGATGCTCCACCTGCACCTAAAACTAGTACGTTTTTATTTTTAATATCTGTTTTTTCTTTTAATGCAGTCATTGCACCTATAGCATCAGTATTATATCCTTTTGCAATTCCATCAGTAAATTTAATTGTATTTACTGCACCAATATTTTCTGCTAAAGAATCTATCTCATCAAGATACTTTATAACCTCAATTTTATGTGGGATTGTAACATTTAATCCTTGAATATTTAATGCTTTTGCTCCACTTATAAGATTTTGAATATTTTCTTTTTTAACATGAAATGGAACATAAGCATAGTTAAGTCCTAATGATTCAATATTTGCATTATGCATTAATGGAGATAAACTATGTCCTACAGGATCTCCTACTATTCCAAAAAGTAATGTATTACCATCAATCATATTATCACTAAAAAAAATTAGCTATTTAATAAGTAAAAATAGCTATTTAAAATAACTATTTAATAATAACTAAAAATAAAATTAGCTATTTAAAACTAGATTTTACCAGTTTTATCATAGTCTCTTAATTTTTTAACACTTCTTTTAATAGAATCTATTTTATTTACTTCTACCATATATATTCCATCATAATTATTTGACTCATAAGTATCAAGTAATGTTTTAAAATCAACATTACCATCACCAATTGACATATGTGAATCATCATCACCTAAATTATCATGGACATGAATGTGTTTAACAAGAGGAGAATACATTTCAATAGCATCATATCCTACTGTATTACCATGACCAATATCAAGACACATTGACATATCTAAATCTTCAAGAAGATTTGTAATATCCTCAAGACTTGTATATGTAAAACCTGGAATTAAAGGCATATTTTCAATTACAGCATTAACCCCTAAATCAGAAGCATACTTACCAATCTCAGATATTGCATTTCTATTTAACTTATCAATTTTATCTTCAAGACCTTGACCTAAGAAAGGTACTTTACCAGGATGTACAACTACAATATCAACATCTAAGCTATTTGCTAAATCAATGGAATGTTTAATTTCACCAATAGAAGCTTTTCTAATAGATGGATTTAAAGAACAAATATTTACATCAATAATTGGTGAATGAATAGTGTACTTAAGATTAAAAGAGTTTAAAATATTAATATCCATATCTCTTAATGGATAATCATGTAATAATTCAACATATTCAATCTTATTACCCTCATAAAATCCTAAACAATCATATAAATCATATTTAAATACAGCAAGAGTTGAAGCACCTATTTTCATATTATCCTCCATATATCATAAATTTAATACTTAAAAATCTTTATAAACTGCAGTAATTGGGAATCCAAAATCAATAGCATCAAGTATAGTTTCACCTAAATCAAGAGTTTTTCTGATTTTAATTTCACCATGTTTACTTACAGTACCAGTAAATAAATATTTACCATTTACACAGATATCAAATGATTTTCCAACATTTTCTTTACCAAAATGGAAAATAATATGTTTTTTAGTAATTGAATAATCAACTTGGAATGGTTCCTCATTAATTAAATCTTCAATAGATTCCATACCAATACTTATACCAATATCTCTTTCAATATCTGCAATACGTTTACCATTTTTACCTATAATCTTTGGAATATACTTCTCTTCAACATAGATATTTACTCTATCTGGTGATATAATATCTGCATATATATTTGCACCAGGAACATAATGTTTCATCCTACGAATAATCTCTCTTTCAGCTATTTTCTCAACAGGAGTTTTTTCATTACTATCTACAGGATTATCAAGTAAATCCATATCCATAACAATAGTCTGTTCACCATAGGTATAAATCTCATTTTTAAGCTCACCAGTTTCAAAGTCACGGACTTCAATAACAGGACGAGCAAGATCTGACTCAACCATACCACTTGGAACTTTAATTGTTAAACGATTCTCATATACAGTTTCAACTTTACCATCTTTAATAAAAATAGTAGTATCAACAACACTAGGTATTATACCAAGCTCTATTCTATTTGCAATCCTCTGTATACCATCAATTGGTCTTGTTGCATGTACAACACCAATCATACCTACACCTGCAAGACGCATATCAGCAAAAATTGAAAAATCATATGATTTCCTAAGTTCATCATATATTGTAAAATCAGGTCTTACAAGAAGAAGAATATCTGCAGTTTTCTCCATATCCCCTTCTAAAGGAGCATACTGAGTTATCTCATCAGATACTTGTAAATCTCTTGGAGACTCCATAGTTTTAACAACTTTACCATTATCCTTATAAAATTCTGCTACAGCTTGAGCAAAAGTAGATTTACCTGCACCAGGTTCACCAGAAATTAATATACCTTCAGCATTATTTTTTAATCTTTCCATTAATTTTTCACTTAAATTATAATCCTCAAGTGAAACATCAGCAACAGGTCTTACAATAGTTATCTCCATAGCCTCAGAAAATGGAGGCATTGCAATTGAAATCCTATACTCACCAGATTGTACAACCATTGCACCTTCTAAATCTGCTTCAAGATAAGTTTTAGGATCATATATTTCTTTCTCAAGAATCTCTTCAGCAATATCCTCTAACTCACTATAAGTCATCTTTTCAGAGGATATTTTCTCAAGATTAATATGTCCAGGCATACCTTTTTTAACATAAGGCTCTACATTTTCCTTAAGATGAACAGACATTGTTAAATCATCAAAATATTTAGCTATTGATAATTCATTATTTCCTTTAAATTTCTGTTTATAATATTTTACAGGAATTCCTAATGCTTTAGCAGTCTCTGCCTGAATCTTATCACTTGTAATTAAGATGCCTAATTCACTACTTGCAACATCACGAATCATAGCATCAATTTCACCAGTTTTAGCAAGTGATATCTCATAATTTGATGGACGTTTTCCAACAAAAGTAATTGCAATATCCCCATTATCCTCTAAAACTTGAAGATTTTGAAGTTCATGTAAACCTGTAATTCCAGTAGACCTTTTCTTATTAGCTTGATATTCAAGCTCTGCAACTACTGCTTGTGGTATAATAATTTTCGGATAATCATATTCTTCAATGGCTTTAGAAATAATCCCTTCAATAACTGCACTAGTATCTGGTACTAGTCTTATTGATTCTTCTTCATCATAATCATAATCCATTTTAATTACCCTTCTTAAATATTTTAATAAAAATTTAGATTTAATAAACACTTCATTTAAGATTTAATAGCTATTAAACTTAAAAACAAGTTATTTAAGACTTAATAATTTTATCATAAACTTAAAACACATATTTAAAAAAACTTAATATTTTAAAAATGTAATAAATTAACCTTTTAGCTATTTATACATTTCTTTAGGATCAAATAATCTTTCTTGAATAACTTTAATATCATCATCAGTTAAATTATCAATATCTAAATCTTTACTATTATTAACTTCTCTAAAGAAACAAGATTTATATCCTTCATGACATGCTGCACCTACTTGATCTACTTTAAGAACAATAGCATCTGCATCACAATCAACATAAATCTCTTTAACATTTTGAATATTTCCAGAACTTTCACCTTTCATCCATTGCTGATTTCTAGAAGTACTATAATAATGTGCTTTTTTAGTTTTAAGTGTATCTTCTAAAGCTTCTTTATTCATAAATGCAACCATTAAAACCTCATTAGTTTGATAATCTTGAGCTACAGCAATGATTAATTTTTCACCATTTTTCTCATCTCTAAAATTAAATTCCATAATATCCCTTATTAACCAAATAAATATTTTAAATAAATATATTTTAAAAGAACTATTTATACAAGTTCCTAAATTAACTTATCAAGAATATATCATGATATCAATACTACAAATAACTATAATTTATCAAGAATATACCCTAAATAAATCAACACCACAAACAACTATAATTTATCAAGAATATAATCAACAACATCTTTAATATCTACAAGTTCTTGATTTCCAGATTCCATATCTTTAACAGTAACCTGTTTATTTTGAACATCATTATTTCCTATAAGAATAGTATATTTTACACCAAGTTTATTTGCATAAGATAATAATTTTTTAAATTTTTTACGTGATAAATCAATATCAGTTGCAACACCTGCACTACGTAACCTTTGACCAATATTATAAGAAATTTGTCTAGTTTCTTTTGAAATTGGTGCAACAAATACATCAACATTATTATCAGGTTCAGGTAATTTACCACAAGCTTCAATAGCATCCATTAATCTATCAAAACCAAATGCAAATCCAGTACTTACAACATCATCTCCACCAAAGAGTTTAATTAAACTATAAGTTCCACCACCACAAACTTGTTTTTGACTACCTAATTCAGGTACATAAATCTCAAATACAATACCAATATAATAGTCAAGCCCACGTGCAACACCAAGATTTATTTTATAATTATCAACACCAAAGCTTTTAAGTGTATTAATTAAATCTTTTAATTCTGCAAGAGGTTCTAAACATTCATCAAACTGACCAACTAAACCTTTAATATCATCATAAATATCACTAGTACCAACCATATCAATTAATTCAAGAAGAATATTAGCAAGTTCCATATTATCAAGGATTGCATCTTCACCAGTTAAAGACTTTTTTAATAAATCTTTATCACCTTTATCTACAACAATCATAACTTCACGAGATTTATCTTGTGAAATACCATAATGAGCAAATAAACCACGAATAATACCTAAATGATTAATATGAATCTCAGCAGTGTCAATACCTAATTCTTCAATTGATTCATTAGCCATAGCAATAACTTCAGCTTCACCTTCAGGAGATTTAGCACCTATAAGTTCACAACCAAATTGCCAAAATTGTCTAAATCTTCCTTTTTGAGGTCTTTCATACCTAAAACAACTACCATAATAATAAAGTTTAATAGGTTTAACTGTTTTAGATAATTCATTAAGATATAATCTTGCAATAGCTGCAGTAATTTCAGGTCTTAATGCAAGTTCCCTATCAGATTTATCTTTAAAATTATATAATTGATCTACAATTTCTTCTCCAGATTTAGTAGTAAATAATTTTAATTCCTCAAATAATGGTGTGTTAACTTCCCCATAACCATAATTTTCAAAAACATTCCTTAATTTGTTTTCTACTTGCTTCCTTTGTGATATCTCATCAAAAAGAAAGTCTCTAGTACCTCTTGGTCTTGTAAATTCCACGTGATTTCCTCCATAAAAATAAAATAATTAATAATAATAAAAATAATTTTTATAAAATTTTAAATCTTTTTAAAAATATTTATACATTAAAAATATAGTAGTTTAGACTTTATATAATTATTTATAAGAATAAAAAAAGAATTAATAAAAATTAAAAAAAATAGAAATTATATAATAAAAAAAATATTAATAGATAAAGATTAGCTATATTAACCCATATCTATTTTAAGTTTACTATAATCATTAGCTACTTCAAATTTGATTTGATTTCCAAGAGCTTTAAAATGTTTAATATCGCACCTTATTTTATCTTTTTCACTACCTCTTAATTTATACCAATCAGTTGTACCTTTAGTTTCAACAATAAAGTATAATTTATGTTTATCATTTTCATCTTTGAATAAAACTGCCCAATCAGGATTATAACCACCAATTGGAGTATTTATTTTAAACCATCCGGGTAATTTTACATATAATTCAACAGATTCATCTTTTTCTAAATTACGAGCAAATTCTTCTTCAACTGTACTATCATATACAACATAATCATATACAGAATGTTCACTTTTAATCATGTTTTTTTCAAGATATCCAAAGAGTTCTTCTTTTTTAAATAATTCCTGTTTATAATAATCATCTAATTCAGTGTATTTAATACCATCAATTAACATTTCATTTAATTTACGTTTAATTATTTTAAGTGATTCTTCCATATATTCTTGTGGATTTTTCTTAAATTGATTAATAGTATCACTTTGAATTAAAACTTGAACAATGGTTTTACGAGTAAGGAAAGTTTCATTTTGAAGAAAAGTAATAATATCTGGAAGAGCAACTTCTTCTTCCTCAGTATAAACAACAGAAGGCGGTATTTTACCATTTTCATCAACAGTTACACCTCCAGCATCAATACTCAAACCACTTTTAGTATAAATCAATTTCGGAGAATGAATATTTAACTCTTTCCTTAAAGCATTACTACAATTATTAATTAATTCATCAGTATCAAAATCAACAGAGTATGTTGTTTTATGATTAATTTTATTCCAAAACTCCTTAAATTCTTCTGACAAATAAACTCTTTTATTAATTTTAACTTCTCTTCTTTTATTTGCATCTTTAACTGGAACTTTTTTAGTGTGTTTTTTAGCAACTTCAACTATATCAGAATAAATAGATTGATATTTTTCAGGAATATCTATATTATCTTTATCAATAGCTACTTTTAAAGCATCCTGAATTTTACCTTTACCATTTATATAATTTTTAAGTTTAAAATGATTAAATAAAGCCAAGGAACCTTGTTCACCAATTGGTTTATATTCACCTTTTTTATTTTCCATAACAATATGTGCAAAATCTTTTTTATCTATAATTCCAAATTTGATACCAGAATCCTTTTCCATTTCAGTTTGTAAAGATTTAGCAAAATCTTCATAACTTTCATTAGCCATAATTGTTAAAGTATTTATAGATTTATCATGAATACGATCACCAAACTGATTAACACATAATCTTAAACCTCTACCAATTTCTTGACGTTTTTTCATATTAGATTTAGTTTCATTAAGTGTACATATTTGGAAAACATTAGGATTATCCCATCCTTCTCTTAATGCAGAGTGAGAGAAAATAAACTTAAGAGGTGAATCAAAACTTAATAATTTTTCTTTATCTTTCATAATTAAATTAAAAGTGTTTTCATCATCTTTATTTGCTCTAAGTTTACCTTTTTTAGTTTCACGAGTATCTTTTACTCTACCTTTTTTATCTACTGAGAAATAACCATTATGAACCTCTTCAGCACTAAGAGTTAAATCAATATCATTATATAATGTACTGTATTTTGGCTTTTGAATTATTTTTTTATATTGATCTTCAAATATATCTGCATAAGGACCATTAATCGGATTACCTTCCTCATCATATTGACGATAATTAGATACTTTATCAATGAAAAACAAACTTAAAACTTTTATTCCTTTTTTAGATAATTCTTCTTTAGTAAAACGTTTATTTAATTCTAATTCTTTATCTAAATGCTCTTCAATAGTTTTTCTAATTTGAGCCTTTTTAACTTCAATATCATCAATATCACCAACAGGTTTACCAATTCTTAAAATATCTCCTTTTTGAGTGAAAGAAACATATTCATTATTTTCTTCACAATATATTTCATCTACAGTATACCCTTGATAAATATCCCTATTAGTTATTTTAGCTTCAGATAAATCAGTACCTTGTTTTACAGTTACAGTTTTCCTTTTAATACTTCCATTAATATTAGCATCAACTTCAATTTTTGCAGTTATAGGTGATTTTTTATTATCAGTACTAATTAATTTTAAATAAGCTTTATTATGATAATCTAAAGACTCAAAACTAGCTACCTGAATACCTTTTACTAAATTCTTTTCATATGCATCAACAGCATCTAATTTATAAATTAAATTTTGAATCTCTTTATGTGTAGCAGAATATCTTAAAGTACATAATGGATTTAAACTATTAATAGCTTCTTCACCTTTACCACCCATTACTGATTGAGGTTCATCAATAATAACAATTGGATTAGTTTCAGCAATTAAATCAATAGGTTTATATCCATTAAGTTTATCTTGAGATCTATGGATAATATTTGCTTTAGTCTCTTTAGATGGATCTTTAAAACTTTTATTAAATGCATCAATATTAATAATCATTATTTGAATATTAGAATTTGTTGAATAATTTCTAACTTGTTCTAATTTAGAACTATCATATACAAAAAAATCATACAATACATTATCATATAATTCTTTAAAATGATTACGAGTTATTTGAAGATTTTTATAAACTCCTTCTTTAATAGCAACACTAGGAACAACAATAATGAATTTTTTAAAATCATATAATTTATTTAATTCAAATATAGTTCTAAGATAAACATAAGTTTTTCCAGTCCCTGTTTCCATTTCTATATTAAAATCTAAACCATCTAAAGATTCACTTGGAGCTAATTTATTATGTGTTTGAACTTTTCTTAAATTAATTAAAATATCTTCTTTATTTAAAGTTAATTTATTAGCAACTCCTTGACCAAATACTTGTTTTGGTCTAGAATATTTATTTTTATCTGAATCATATTTAACATAATCAAATCCCATTTGACCATTTATAGAAAAATATGAAGTCATTGAAGATTGACCTTCAAATAAGTCAGTAACTGCTTTAATAGCTTCTTTTTGATAATCCAAATTAGGATCAAATTTAAGCTTCATTTTAATCTCCTTTTAATTTAATATCCTTTACTAAAAAAATAAATATATAATAATAAATTTTACATAAATAATTAATTAAAATCACCATTATATATTACTAAGTTTTTATACAATTTATAATTTCTAAAAGTTAAATAAAAATAATTTTATATTGTTATAAATTCTTCAATTCCATTAGAACTTAAAGTTTCCTTAATATTAGTTTTATCAGAATCAGAAACAAAACCATTATCCTTAAACATAACACGACTAACACTAGCATCCTCACTAAGCCCAATAATATTAGAAACAATATCCTGAGTAATAATATCATCTAAACAAATAAGCAAAGCACCACAACCAACAGAATAAACAATATTATCACCAAACTTATATTCTTCAATAGGCAAAGTCAAATCAACACCATACTTAAGCATAACCTCATAAACCAAATCCTCATCACTCCTACCAGATTTAATATTATCAACATTAGTGAGTAAAGTCTGCTCAAGATTATCATAATCAGGATCCCACTTCTCAAGATTACTAGAATCCAACTTAAAAACCTTAAAACCTATATCCAAATCAGTATTACCAGACTCCTCAACAATCTTATCACCAGCACGACGAATACGCTCCTTACCAATCTCACAAATATTCTTATATCCCAAATCATAAGCTTCAGACTCATTATTAGAAGGATAAGGTAATTGAACCATTATAAATTTCTGGTTATAATCATATTTATTATTCATATTTATTACAGAATGCGCCGTTGTTCCTGAACCAGAAAATAAATCTAAAACTATATCATTTTTACTTGAAACTATTCTTAAAATATCTTCAACTAAATAAATAGATTTAGGAAAGTCAAAAATTTTTCCCCCCATTAAATTTTTCAAAACATTAGTTCCATTAGCTGTTGCATTATATTTTTTATCTATCCAATGGGTTGTTAAAATTTGTTGTTCTCGAATTTTATAAAAAATATTTACTTTACCTGTACTTTTATCTTTTTCTGCTTTTATTTCATTATTAAATAATTTATCATTAAATCTATTAGGTAATACAATCCAAGCTCTTTGTTTACCTTTATTATCAACAGGTAAAATTTTTATATAATTATCATTTTTAGTTAATGTAATATCTTTTAAATCCTTACTAACATAAATTGGATAAAATGCTTTAGGTTTTTTATTTCTAGTTGTATCTCCTCTTATAAAATTCTTCCATTTGAAATGACCAATATTATCTTTTTCATTAAACTCTTTAAATTTATCATCACTTAAAACAACTTTATTAAATTCAACAAAATTTTTATTTTTAGCATAAACTAGCATAAACTCATTTGAAGCAGAAAAAAATTTAGCATGTTGTCTACCTTCAGGTTTATGAACAACTGTTATAATACCTAATCTATTTTCTTCACCAAAAATTTCATTACAAATATCAATTAAATTATTTAATTCATAATGATCAATTGCTAATATAATACAACCATTAACAGATAAAAGATTTCTTGCTAATTTAAGACGAGGATACATCATATTCAACCAATTACTATGAAAACGACCATTAGTTTCTGTATTAGTACTCAATTTAATACCATTGCTCTCTCTCTCTCTCTCCTACTTTAGAAACCTGACCCGTAAGCTCCAAATAATTCTGTAGATTATCTTTATAATTATTTTTATAAATTATATCATTACCCGTATTATAAGGAGGATCAATATAAATACACTTAATTTTATTATAATAAGACTTCTGAAGCAACTTAAGAACCTCAAGATTATCTCCCTCAATATAAAGATTACCAGTAGTATCCCAATCTTTAGATTCCTCCCTACATGGCCTTAAAGTACCAGTAGACTGCTTTTGAGACTCCTTAATAGCCTGAACCTTACCCGGCCAAGTAAAACTATACCTCTCAGCACCAATTTCAATATCATTACCTAAAATCAACTCCAACTTCTCAAAATCAATCTTATCCTCATCAACAACCTCAGGAAAAATCTCCTTCAACTTAGAAACATTATCCAAAACAACATCCATACTTTCACCATCTAACTTTGTCTCTATCATTATATCAACACCATAAAATAAAAATAACTTAATTAATTAATAATTTTTCTTCATATTCTTTAATTTCATTCTTCAATTTATTAATCTCAATATTCATTTCTAATTTTTTATTAAATTGAGTTTCTTTTTTAATCCCATTATTAATATTAATAATTTTTTTATTTAATTCAACAATTTTATCAGTAATAACTTGAATTTGATCAGGAGGTAAATTTACTTCATGATTTACTAATAATGAACCATTATATTTAATCAATGAATCAAACATACTATTATAAAAAGTATAAGCATTTTTAAAGTTTAAATTATCTAAATTTAAATTATTAAAAAGTTCTTTAACAAATCTATTATTGTTATTTAAATTTATCCAATTAGTACTAATAATTTCATCTAATGTATATTTTGTAGAATCAATAAGATTATTTGAAATATTAGTCATAAATAACCTTATATTATCCTTATATTGAACTACAATAACTTGAGGATATTTAATAACCTTAAATATTATTTCAACAATTCTATCAATTTTATTATCTTGTTTAAAATAATTTTTTAATTGATAATTTGGATTATCTAATTCATCAAAATTTTCATCTTTTAAAATGACATTAATTACCTGAACTTCTTCATAACTTTTTGAATCATCTACATATTCAGTTAATCTTATTGTATCATTTGAAAAATTATAACACCATTTTATTTGCCTTACATATTTAGTAAAAAGATTTTTATCACTAGTTTTTAAATCTCCTTCTTTTATTATCTCTGATTTAGAAATTACACAATCAACTTTACAATCATCTGGAAAATTAAAAAAATTTTGATAAATTAATACTTCTCTATCATCCATTAATTTTTCCCCCAAAAATATCCATATAAAAATTAATTAATAAAAAAAATATAAATTAAAGATATTTTATAAAAATTGGATTAATTTAATAATTAACTTAAAGTTAATAATTATTTAATAATTAAAAATGTTATTAACTCAAATTCTTCAAGACCATTAATATCTTGTTTTACATTAACAGTTCCACCTTTAGAAAATAAACTTTTTACACCAACTTCTTGTTTTACACCTAAAATATTTTCAATAGATTCACTAAGCAATGATGAATAATTAGTCATGTCTTTTCCATCATCTGTTTCTAATTCAAATTCTTTAACTAAATCTTGTAAAACCTTATTTTTAGATAAACATAACTTTTTATAATAATCCATAATTTTTTTAGATTTAGTATAATTAAGTTTAACTTCACCATTTTCATTAATATATATAAGATAATATGGACTTAATGGATTTCTTTCTTTAACTTCCGTTATTCCTGAAGTCTGTTTAAGTAAAAAAATAACTCCCGGTTCAATCTCATCTATTAAATCATCAAAAATATTAATTATAGCATATATTCCTTTAGGTGACTTTTCAAGTTCTTGTTCATTTTCTTTTAAATAATTCATTAATTCAACCTTAAAATCATTAAAATTTAAATCAGTTATAGAGATTGAATTTGAAATATCTTCTAAATCAATAACTCTTTCTTGAAGTTCTTGTAATTGAATTCTACGATAATCTAAATCATTCATAGATTGCTTTTTACTAATTACATTCTCTTCACCAGTAGCACTAATATTAACCATAGTCATCTTATTTTTAACACGAGATTCAAGGTTAATATACTCATCAAGTTCCATATTTGGCCAGAAATTAACTAATTGAATTTTATTATTACAAGATCCAATTCTATCAATTCTTCCAAATCTTTGAATAATTCTAACTGGATTCCAATGGATATCATAATTAATTAAATAATCACAATCTTGCAAATTTTGACCTTCAGATATACAATCAGTACATATTAAAATATCAATTTCTTCATCAGATTCTGGATAAATATGATTTCTTTCTTTAGATATAGGTGAAAAGTTAATTAAAATATCATTAATATCTTTAGAGTTAGTAACATATTTTTTTAAAGTGGTTTTATTACTATTTGACCCAGTGATTAATGCACTATGAAGTCCTAAATCATTTAAAGCCCATTTACTAATATTTTCATATAAATATTTTGCAGTATCTGCAAAAGCCGTAAAGACAATAACTTTTTTATTTCCTTTATTAATTGGATTATTAACTTTTTCAACAATTTTAGATTTTAAATCATGTAATTTAGCATCCCTATCTGGAATTATTTTATTTGATTCATTAAGTAAATTTATTAATATATCCTTATCCCAATTTAAATCTTCTTTCCATTTAACTAAATCCATATCTTGTAATAATACTTTTACATTATTACCAAAAATCATATCATCATATTCATCTTCCTCAGGATCAATTAAATTAATATCAATATTTTGATTATAAAATTCTCCATTATCAATTAGCTCTAAAGTATTATTAATATTTTCAAGAAGTCTAGATATAGATAATCTAAATGATTCAATAGAACTTTCCATACGTTTTAAAAGATTTACTCTCATTAAGCTTACAACATTATCTTCCCTATCTCTTTGTTTAAAATGTCCTTTACCTGATTTAACTTCCATATCGTATTTATTTTCATAAACCTCTCGTAAATTTGGATAAACATATTTAATTGGAGAATAAATTCCTAAATTTAAATTTGAAATTTCATCATTAATTTCACTTAACTTTAAAAATGAATCTTCAATATCAATTTCAGATTTAACATTAATAGGTTCTAATCTTTTAGGAAATTGACCTACTTCATTTAAATTATAATATTTTTCAATATGTTTTCTTGAACGTGCAATAGTAAGAGTATCTAATAGTTTAAAATAATCTAAATCAAAATAACCTAAAAAATCACCTTTAGTTTTTTCTTCCTCAGACATTTTAGATAAGGTGTTAAAAACTCTTTGTGCTTTTCTTAAAGTATTTGAAATACTATCTATTCCAAAATCTTTTAATGCATAATCATTACCTTCAGTAATAAATGCAATTTGATTTTTTAAATCAGTCATCTTATTATTTACAGGTGTTGCAGATAACATTAATAAACGTGTTTTATGACCTCCTTTAATAATTTGATTCATTAATTTTTGGTATCTTGTTTCTCTATCATTAACAGCAGGATTATTTCTAAAATTATGTGATTCATCAATAACTACTAAATCATAGTTTCCCCAATTAATAGTTTTTAAATCAATATCACCAGATTTACCACCATCACGACTTAAATCAGTATGGTTTAAAACATCATAATTAAATCTATCTTCACTAAAAATATTTCTTTTATCATTTTGTGTATAAATAATCCAATTATCCCTTAATTTTTTAGGTGTTAAAACAAGAACTCTATCATTTCTAGATTCATAATATTTAATAACTGCAAGTGCAGTGAAAGTTTTACCTAAACCTACACTATCTGCAGTATACAACCATTATATTTTTCAATTTTATCAATAATACCAATTACAGCATCTTCCTGAAACTTATATAATTTATTCCATATTTGACTTTCTTTAAGTTTATTACCTTTTCTAATTATATTATCTTCATTTAAAGAATCTAAATCATTACTAAATATGTTATATAAAGATAAAAAGTAAATGAATTCTACTGAATTCTCTTTATACATTGATTCCATTTGTTTTAAAACATCTTCTTTAACATCTTTAAGAAGATCATTATTATTCCATAAACGTTCAAAAACTTCAAAAGAAGCCTTTGTAAACTCTTTACCATAAATACATAAATTAGAATCTTCTCTAGAAGAAGGACTAAGACCCAAACCTGCAGGTGTAAAATCAACACTACCAGTAATTGCAATGTTTGAATCATCCCCATTATCAACACAAATCATACGAGGTTGTGCTTGATTTGGATTTTTAAAAGATTTAATATTCACTTTATTTTTAATCCAATTAGAACAATCTTTAGAAATAGAAGACTGAGTCATCTGATTTTTAAGTTTAATTTCATAATTACCATTAAACAAATCATTATAATCAATATAATATTCTCTTGACTCTTTATTAAAATTTTTATTAAAATTAGGATCTTTATAAATGAAATTTAAATTATCAATTTTATCTAAATATTTTCTTAACTTATCATAAGCATAAATAGAAAAATAAGCTGAAATAATAGATAATTTAGATCCTTTTTTTATACTATCCATAAGTTCTTCATATACAAAACCTTGAGTTTTATTATCTAAACTTTTAGGAAATTTTAAATCTAACAAAATACCCACCTTAAAAATAATAATATTAATACCAATATATTTAACAAAAAAAGCTTATATAATTTTATATTTTAATTTAAATATAATTAATAAATTTCATGAAAAAATTAAAAAAATAACTATAATACTTAAGAAAAAATTTAACATAATATACGAAATATTAAAAAAATACTAAAAAATTTAATAATCAAAATAAAAAAATATTAAAAAATAATCATAGTATAAAAAAAAAAGAAAATAGTCTAATTAAAATTAAATATAAAAATAATAAATTAAATAAAAAATAGATTAGAAATAAAAATTATAAATGATATACTTCATCAGAAGGTACAATATAAATTTTATTTTCATCTAAAACTTTAATAAGTAAATTTAAATCATGAGTACTTAAAAGTACAATAGCATTATCAGTTTTTTCATGAGTAAATGCATAAAGATAATCAAGATTTATATCATTATCATATAATACTTTTAAAATACTAGATAAACCACCAGGAATATCATTTAATTCTACACCAATAGTTGGAGAAATTTTAAAAGTATAATTATTTTCTTCAAGTACTTTTTGACCTTTAGTTGGATTATCAACAACTAATCTTAAAATACCGAATTCAGAGGTATCTGCAAGTGATAATGCTCTAATATTAATATCATTTTCTGCAAGTAAGTTTAAAACTTTATATAATTTACCTTTATTATTCGTTAAAAAAATTGAAAGTTGTTTTAATTTTAAATCATCATAATTGTCTTTAAAATTCATAAGAATCCCTTATTAAAAAAATTACATTTATAAACATTATAAGAAATTATTAATAAATATTTATTATTAATAATTCTTACAATACACATTAGTTATCAAAATTATGTTTATTAATAATCTTATAAAAAACCGACTATTACCTAATAAACAAAAACCTAATTTTATAAATAACCAATTATTACCTAATAAACAAAAACCTAATTATTAAAATTACGTTTATCAATAACTCTTACAGCTTTAGCTTCACTTCTTGGAATAGATTTAGGTTCTACAAGAGTAACTTTAACTTTAATTCCAATCTCATTTTGAATATATTCACCTATTTTTTTCTGAATACCTAACATTTCAGTTACATCATCACTAAATAAATCAGGAGAAGTTTCAACTTTAACTTCAATTTGATCAAGAGTATCTGGACGAGTAACAATAATTTGATAATGTGGTTCAGCTTCAGAAACTTTAAGAAGAGCTTTTTCAATTTGAGATGGGAATACAGCTACTCCTTTAACTTTAATCATATCATCAGTTCTTCCAGTGATTCTTTCCATCCTACAAAATGTTTTATCACATTTACATGGTTCATAATGTAAAGCAGTGACATCTTTAGTTCTAAATCTAATAATAGGCATACCTTCCCTTTGAAGGTTAGTTAATACAAGTTCACCTTTAGTACCTTCAGGTAAATGTTTACCTGTATTTGAATCAATAATTTCAGGATAATAGAAATCTTCAGCAATATGTAAACCATTTTGTTCTGTACATTCAATACCTACACCAGGACCCATCATTTCAGTAAGACCATAAATATTATATGCAGGTACACCGAAAGTATCTTGAAGTCTTTGTCTCATTTCTTCAGTCCACATTTCTGAACCAAAACCAATAACTTTAAGACCTAATTTTCTAGGATCATAACCTTCATCTTTAGCAACTTCACCAATATATAATCCATATGATGGAGTAACAACTAAACAAGTAGTATTAAAATCATTCATAAGTTCAACTTGACGACGTGTTTGACCAGTAGATATTGGTACAACTGTTGCACCAATTTTCTGTGCACCATAATGAATACCGAAACCACCAGTAAATAAACCATAACCATGAGTATTTTGGACTATATCTTCATCAGTAAGTCCCCAATTAGTTAATCCTCTAGCCATAAGCTCTGACCAGTAATCTAAATCTTTTTTAGTATAACCACTTACAACTGGTTTACCTGTAGTTCCACTTGAAGAGTGAATTTCAAGAATTTTTTTTCGATCAACAGCAAACATTCCAAAGGGATAAGATTCCCTTAAATCATCTTTAGTAGTGAATGGAAGTTTCTCAATATCTGCTAAGGTTTCAATATCCTCTGGAAACACTTCACATTCAGTATATTTTTTATGATAGTATGGAACATTATCAAATGCATATTTTACAATTTTTTGTAACTTTTTTAATTGCATTTCATTAATTTCATCTCTTTCCATACATTCGGCTTTTTCATCCCATAACATTATATAAAACCTTCATTATGATATATTATCTTAAAATTTTATTAATTTAAATAAACTATTATATTTATATTTCTTTTAAATAAAATATTTAACTAATTTTTTATGATAAAAATAAAATTTTTATAAAATTTATAAAAAAATATACAAATTCTAGAAAAATAGTATACATATAAAATATGAAATTAAAATAAAATAAACATCTACATTAGAGAAAAAATAATAAGAATTATATCTATTAAAACAAGTAATTTTAGTAAAAAAGAGCATACATAATATAAATCTAAATAAAAATAAGTAATATTAGAAAAAACACAAAAAACAATAAGAAAACACAGAAAATAAGAAAAATAAAAGAAAAAGAAATTAATTTATTGATCTTCTGGAGCAAGTGGAGTGTAAACTCTGGTAGCAAACTCATTGTTAAGATCATATAATACTTGAGGATTATCTTTAGCAAGTCTAACTTTAGCTAAACAATCCATAGCATTTTCTTCTTCTTCAACTTGTTCATTTACATACCATTGTAAGAAGTTATTAGTTGCATGATCTTTTTGTTCAATAGCTAAATCAACTAAATCATTAATTAAACTAGTAACATATTGTTCATGTTTTAAAACATGTTCCATAACTTCAAGGTTACTATCCCATTCAGTTTTAGGACCTTCAATAGTAGTTAAAGTAACTTTAGCTCCTCTTCTAATAATGTAATTATAGAATTTAATAGCATGATCTTGTTCTTCTTTTGCTTGAACTTCCATGTAATTAGCAAATCCTGGTAAATTATTATTTTTAAAATAAGCAGCCATTGATAAATATAAGTAAGCTGAATAAAATTCTGCATTTAATTGTTCATTTAAAGCTTTTTCCATAATCTCATTAACCATTTTATCACCTGAAAATAATAAATAAAAAAAATAATTAAAAAAAAGCTAGATTAGTAGTTTTTATTTGATATTAATATAAAAAAAATATAAAAGAATTATAAAATTATTAAATAATTCTATCTATTCCTCTGCAAATTGATCTTTACCTACACCACAAACAGGGCAAACGTAGTCATCTGGTAAATCTGCGAAAGCTACACCTTCAGCATCTTCATCATATCTGTATCCACAGACTTTACATACATATACTGCCATATTTTCACCTCTATAATTCTTTAAACATTTTTTTAGCTGCACCACATAATGGACATCTGAAACCTTCAGGAACATCTTCCCATGCAGTTCCAGGAGCTACATCTCTACGTTCTTCACCAGTTTCAGTATCATATATATAACCACATATTTTACATTTATATTTTGCCATTTTTATGACCTCACTTTTATACTTAATATTTTGTTTCATATGATATAAACATTTTTTCATTTTTTTAATACATATATTCAAAATATTAAATATATTCAATAAAATTTACAAATATTAGATAAAAATATGATTTCAATATAAATAAACTTAACCATTCAAATAAAAATAATAAAAAATTAATATAGAAAAATATAGTTAAAAAGTTTAAAAATACTAAAAAAAACACAAAATAGAAAAAAATAAAAAAAAACTTTAAAAATACTAAAAAACAATAAAAAGTTTAAAATATAGTTAAAAAGAAAAAATAAGTTTTAATTTAAATAAAACTTATAATAACTATTTTACAAGTAATACTGGAACAGGAGAAACTTCAAGAACTTTAGCTGCTACACTACCAATATTTTTTTCATACTCATTATCACTATTATCTAAAGAATTTCCAAACTGTCCAATTACTACTAAATCAGGATCAATTTTTTGAATCATAACCTTAAAATCATTAATAGGGTCTGCAGTAATAATATGTTCAACTACTTTAAGATTATGTTCATGTCCTTTATCAGTAATACTATCAAGAACAGCTCCACCTTGACCATCACCATCATCAAAAGACATTTTAAATGGATCAATAATATATAATGCAGCAATATCTGCATTATATTTAGATGCGATATTTACACCAACATCAATAGCTTTATTAGCAGTATCTGAACCATCACTTGCAATTAATATTTTACTAAACATAATATCACTCATCTTCAAGTAAGTAGTCTGCATGACAGAATTCAATAAAGTTTTTAACTAATTTATCCATATCATGACTATCATCAAGGATTTCACCATCATTCATAAATATACCTCTATTTGAGAGTTCTTTCATAAATTCAGTATTATGTGAAACCATTACAATAGTAATTCCATATTCTTTACATAATTTTTTAATAGAATTAGATACAACTCTTAATGTTTTAGGATCTAAATCACCAAAAGGTTCATCTAAAAGTAAAATATCTGGTTTAGATGCAAGAACAATAGACAACATTGCACGAACTTTTTGACCACCAGATAATTCATATGAACGTCTATCAAGAACATCTAATGATAAATCAAGATGTTCAAATAAATCTGCAACAGTTTCTTTAACTGCTTTAGCAGGGAATTTAGGGAATAAATCATCAAGACTTTGAGGCATAATACCTACTTGTTCTAATCTACGTTTAGCTTCATCTTCAGTTAAATCAGTTAAAAGATATAAAGAATCTAATAGTTCATCAGAAAGTCCTTCTTTTTTAGCAATTTTCTTAGCATTTTCAACAACTTGATTGTTTTTATAACCTAATTTAACAGCAAGTTGATCTCTAATTGTTGCATAATGTTGAAGAGCAAATTCTTGATACATAAATCCAACTTTACGTCTTACATCCATCCTATTTAAAGAAGGTTTATGAATATCTACCCACATTTCCCCATTATCATCTTTTTCAAGTTTATATGTAACATTACCATCATCAGTTTCATCTAAACCATCCATGATACGGAGGAGTACAGTTTTACCAGCACCACTAGGTCCGAGTAAAGTTAAAATATCTCCTTTTTTAACTTCAAAATTAATATCTTCCATTTGTAAACTAACACCTGCTTGAAGAACATAAAACTCTTTTTTAATATCATTAACTTTAATTATAGACTCATCACTTGCTTTAAGATCAATATCAACAATAGGTTCCATGTCACTTAAGAATTTATTAGTAATAGCATTAACATCATCACTAATTTCAACAATTTCACCATTATCCATTAAAACAATACGATCTGCAAGATATTTTTGTACTTCAGGTAAATGAGAAACAACTACAACAGTAACACCTAATTCTTTATTGATTTTTTTAACTGCATCTAAAATTTCTTGCTTAGTTTTAGGACAAGCCATAGTAGCAGGTTCATCAAGAAGTAAAAGTTTTGGTCTTTTAGCTAATTGTCTTGCCATAATAAGTCTTTGTTTTTCACCACCACTTAAAACAAGAGAAGAATATTTTTCTTTATCTTTAAGACCTACAAGTTTTAATAGTTTATCAGTTTCTTCACCAAACTCTTCTTCAGCTTCTTTTAAATTAGTTGATGCTTCATCACCATATTTAGCACCATAAAATTTTCTTAAAATATTTTCTCTACAAGATGCAGGCCATAAACCGAAATTCCTTTGTAAATGAATTGCAGTAACTTTTTTAAGTTGATTATAATAATATTTACTATCCCCAGCATTAACTTCAACATCATCAACAGTAATTTTTCCTTCATCAAACCTTTCAACACCTCTAAGGCATCTTAAAAGAGTTGTTTTACCAGAACCACTAGTACCGATAATACCTAAAATTTCCCCTTCTTTAATTTCAAGATTAATGTTTTTAATTCCAATAATTTCATTACCATCAGATAATTTATAATTTTTATATAAATTTTCTACTTTAATCATTTTAAACCACTATAATATTTAAATTAATTATTTTTATAAAATTTTAAAAAGAATAGATATGAATTAAAAATTGAGGATAAAATTTTTTAATATTATTTTAATCCATACTAAATATAATATTATAAC
>NZ_MRCT01000049.1 GCF_002208625.1 Methanobrevibacter sp. 87.7 | reverse complement strand
CATATACATGTAATATTATAAAAACTTAAAAAAAATATAAAAATGAATATTTTAGAAAAATATTTAAAGTTAAATTATTATTCTAATTATTCATTCTTTTACGTATTTTTAATTAAATATTGATTACTTATTTTAATAGATTATTATTAATCTAACTACATTTAATTAGTTATATTATAATAAAATATTACTCTAAAAGTTCTTTCTTCATCAAATAATGAACCTGCACTAATCCAAATTTCGTTTGTTTGGTTACTTAAATAATCATTGGTATCTAATTTTAATAAACCTATACCATTATGAACATTTATTTCTGTTTCATTTTTACCATTTAAGTATCCATATATTGTAAAGTCAGGTAAATCTTTAGCAACTGTTGTATTTTCATCATCTATGTAAAAGATAATTTCATAAACCCCTGGACTTATATAAGTTAAATTATTAAAGTGTATTGGGGTGGTTTGAATTCTAGGACACATTGTTCCTGCACCAACAGTACCATCAAGATCCCATGTTACAATTGTATTAACACCATAGAAATTAGGACCTATATATAATCTTTTACTAGTATCATTTACACCAGGACCATAAATACCATTAGGATTAGCACTCATTTCACCTAATGAACATTCCAGGACCTTTTGCATTATCATATATTGCATTATTAGTTACAGTAGGATATTCTCCATTAATTGGAATGAAATTTGGCCAGAATACAACACCTTCAAGTGTACTATTAAATACAAGGTTACTTGTCATTTTAATTCCAGTATTATTTGGTGCATTAAAATTAACTCCTATATAATTGTCAATTAAATTATTATATTGTATAGTTAAATTTACTGCAGAATTGTTTGCAAAGATACCATAACCAATTGGACCTTCTGGATTATCATAATCAATGAAACCTATGTTATTACTTATGTTATTGTATAAAACATTTGTATTTGCTACATTGTAACCATAATAAATACCAAAGTTATTAGTTTCAATATCATTATTTCTTATTGTGATATTATTTGAATTTTAAGTTTTATTCCATTGTAATGTTTGAAAATATAATTATTTTCAATTAAATCGTTATTACTGTTTACTAATATACCATCACAATAAATTCTGTTGTTCCATTATAATAACTTGGAATATCTCCAGAAAGGATACTAGTAATAGTATTATTGTTTATTTTAGCATTATTTCCATTTAATATAATAGCAGTACTATTATTTGTTATAATTTCAAAGCCTTTTATAGTTACATCGTTAGCATTTATTGTAAAAACAGAAGTATTATATACACCATTAATTGTAGATGATTCTCCAGTTATAGTTAAAGGTTTTGGAATTGTTAAATTTATGTTATTATAGTTGCCTTTAGAAAAGATTACTGTTTCTTTGGAATTTAAGTTGTTTAAAGTATCTTGAATTTGATTATTATTCATATTACTTGAAATAATTATAGGTTTTTTAACTAAAATATATTTATTAATATTTACAGCTGAATATTGGCTATTTCCTTTATAAATTATGTTAATAGTATAAAGTCCAGGAATTAAGTTAATTGGTAAGCTTACTTGTCCATTACTATTGGTTATTTTAGTATAAACTTTTTTATTTATTACTAAATCGATTTTTTGATTTTTAATAGGATTATTATTTGTATTTACTAATCTAGCAATAAATGAACCAGCTTCACCATATGTTTTAACATAGTCATCTGCATTTATTGTTGTTGCTTTTTTAGAATTAATATTAATGGTAATTGTTCTACTAAGTGAACTTCCTTTAAAAATGTCATTTCCATTAAATTTAATTAGGATTGTATATTTTCCTGGTTTTAAATTAATAGCAATGCTTGCTTGACCATTATTATTATTAGTAGTTGCTGTGTAAGTTTTTGAATTAACAATGAAATTAAGTTTTTTATTTGCTAAAGGATAGTTAGAACCATTAGTAATTGTTGCAGTAAATCTTCCATTATTACCATAAACTTTAACAAGATTAGATGCAATTATTTTAGTTGTAATATCTCTTTTTAAAATAGTAATTTTAGCAACTTCAAATGCGCCTTTATATTCATCATCACTTAAGAAGCATATTGCGAAGGTGTAATCTCCAGCATATGCAAGGTTGATTTGAAGTCTTGCAACACCATTTTCATCAGTTACTAAATTGTAAACAACACCATTGAATCCAATATTAACTGGTTTATTTACTAAAACATTACCATCTTGATCTTTAAGTACTGTATTAAAGTATCCTCCTCTTTCACCATCATAAAAATCAACAGCTTTTTGAGTCATATTTTTATAAATAATTGTAGTACTTATATCATTTACTTTATTAGTTGTTAAAAGCATTGAAGCATTAGCACTACTATAAATTTCATTTCCATCATAACTTACATTTACTGTATATTTTCCAGTTCTTCCATTAATTTGAGCAATACCATTTTTATCAGTAATTACACTAGCTTTTGTATTATTTATTATGTAATTTAATGTAGCATTAGATATAGGACTACCATTTTCATCAGTTAAATTAAAAATGATTTTATCATTAAGATAATTTATATCTAAATAAGTTTTTTCTTTAATATATGGATATTTTTCATTATTAACAGTAGTAATTGTTTCATTAAATAATAATTCGTCAAATTTAGTTTGAGTTTCACCATTTTTAAGGTAGGATGTTATATTTTGTTGATTGAAGTAAACAGATAATCCATCAAATTTTTCTGTTTTTATGGATTTATTATCTGTTGAATTATAAATATATGATTCAACTTCTATTATTTTAGTATCGTTGTCTATGGTAGTAATAATGTTAATCCATGTTTCAGGAACTTTAATAGTATTTGTGGTATCCATAAAGTATTTATACCAATTAGTTTTAGTTAATGGATCATTTATTCCCCACCAATTATTATTTATACTTGAATCTTGAAGTTTTAACATACCTGCGGGATCTTCACCAATCCATACATTTTCTCCTTTTGGTGCAAAGTTATCATAAATAGAATTATTTTCTATATTTACTATAGGAATAGTTTCTTCATCTTCAAAAGTAATTGCAATAGCACCACCATATTTTAATGCATTGTTATTAATAATAATACTATTTGTAATATTTAATGGTCCTGAAGTCATTATTGCACCACCTTTACCACCTGCAGATTTTGTTTTATTTGCATTATTATTTTTTATAGTACAATTATTAATGTTCATAAATGATGCCCAATTATATATTGCTCCACCCCAACTTCCAGAATTATATTCAAAAATACAATTATTTAGTGTGGAATTAGAGAATATAGTAAAACCAACTGCTCCACCATCTCTTTCTGAAGTATTATTAGAGAATTTTGAATTTTCAATTAATATTTGAGCTCTTCTTTCAGATTTAATTGCACCACCATCATAGGCAGCATAATTATTTTTAAATATTGAATTATTAACATATACTGTTCCACTTTCTGAAGCAATAGCTCCGCCTATATAAGCACTATTATTGATAAATATACAATTATATACTTTTAAGTTAGCATAATTATCTATTGCTCCTCCAGTACCATCATCTGCTATATTATTTCCATTAAGAAATGTAAAATTAATAAAAGTAACAGTTATATTAGGGGAAATAGTAAATATTGATCCAGATTTATTATTTCCATTAATTATTATTTTATCTGGAGTTCCATTTCCTATAATTGTAAGATTATGGTTAATAACAATTCCAGTTTCATTATATTCTTTTGGATTTAAGGTAATTGTATCTCCATCTTTTGAATTATCAACTTGATAGGTTATAGATTGCGTATCTATATTTTCATTTTCTAAATTTTCATTTGTCAATGTATTTAATTCATAATTATTATATTGTGTAGTTATGGATGTTTCATTATTAATATTAGTATAATTTGAATCTATTGACATATCAGTTGTATTTGCTGCAGTAATAGAAAATACACTTAATATTAATAATGTGAACATTAAAACAATAAAAATAATATTTTTATTTATTTTTTTAATTTTTAAAACCTCCACGATTTTTGCTTATATTTATTTTTTTATCTTTATTAATAATTTTTCATATCGTTCTATAATTTTATAAAAAACATTGATATTTATAATAAAGTTCAAATATTTTTTTAATTTTTATTAAAAAATTTAATAAAATATAAATTATATTCATATCGATTTATAGATGATTAAATGATATATTTTATTCTAATTATTTTAATAATTATTTATAATGTGTATATTTTTAATATAAGTTTTTTTAATTAGTATTTTATTAATTTAAATCTTTTTATTAATTTAATATTAAAAAAAATAATATCGATAAACATATATATTTATATGAATATAATTAAAATTGCTAATAATTAATTAATAGTGGAATAAGAATTAGAATTTTATACTATAATTTGTTGATTATTGGCAATTTTAATTAAAATAAGGAGTTATAAAATGAAAATAAGTAAGAAATATTTTTTACCTCTCCTTTTAATATTAATTGTATGTTTATCAGTATCTGCAATTTCTGCTGCAGATAATTCAAGTGCTGTTATAAATTCTCCAGTTGATAATAGCTCATCAACTTATGATGTTCCTGTAACCGCTTCTAATACAAATAATATTTTAAGTGAGGATACACATTCTACATATTCAGTCAATAATACTCAATCTGTAGATGAAATTCAAAATACTATTACTAATGCTGCTGATGGTGATACCATTGATTTTGCACATGGTGATTATGTATTTGATCAAACTGGTTTAAATGTAAATCACAATTTAACTATTATTGGAAATAATGCAACTATTAAAATATTAACTGGTACTTCTGATTCTATTAATGGATTTAATATTGAAGAAGAAGGTGCTGGTTCAACAATCACTGGTTTTAATCTTATATTTACTAATGATAATGGAACCAATGAAAATGGTTGTGGAATAAATATAGTTTCTACAAGCCATGTTACTGTAAATGATACTAATTTTATAAATGGTAAATATGGTGTTTTATCAACTTCCTCAAACAATATTACTATTGCTAATAGTACATTTACTGGTATTGCTGTTATTGTAGCTAAAAATGGAAAAGAAGTTGGTACTAAATCTGTAAGTTTTATGAGTACTTCTGATTCTACTGTTGTAAATTCTTATTTCTATGAGGATGTTTTAGATGGTATTTCCATTGCATCTAACTCTAGAAACAATAGTTTTATAAATAATACATTTTTAAGAAATGAATATGGTATTTTCTTTGGTGGAGGAGTAACTTACACTGATATTATTAATAATACTTTTATTAATTGTACTGCTATGTCTATTAGTAATGCTAAATCTCAAACCACTAGAAATATTAAAGGAAATACTTTCTACATACTCATTGGTAATTACACTAGTAAATCTGGTATTTTCTCAGATGGTCTTCGTCCAGCTATTTATATTAATATAGGTAACACTGCACATGGATCAGCTTCTAAATTAGCTAATTTCACAATTGATAGTAATAAATTTATTGCAGAATATACCGATGATAGTAACCCAGAAGATAAAGCTATTGCTGTTCAAATTGAAAGTAATGGTGGAGGATTAGAACCTAGTAACAATAGTTACTTTAATGTAACTAACAATATTGTAGGTAATAATGTTAATTTATTAACCTTTGTTGATTTAGAAGCAAATAATTCTACTGTTGTTATTAGTGATCCTGTAGCTAAACCTGAAAGAATTAACACTACTATTATTTCTTCTGACTTTAAACAAATTGCTACTGATTTCTATGCTGGTGAAAGAGGTGGATACTTTAAAGTTACTCTTAAAGATGTAAATGGTAATGTTTTAGCTAATAAACCAGTTAGCATTGGATTCAATGGTGTTGTTTACAAATTAGTAACTGATGAAAATGGTGTTGCAAAACTTCAAATCAACCTTGCATATGCTGGAGATTACACTTTTGCTACTGCTTTCTTAGGTGATGATGAATACGCTGGTTTCTTTGCTGTAAATAAAATTACTATAGTTAAAAAAGTTTCTTATTTAACTCTTACTGGTAATACCCCTGCTAAAGTAAATGTATACAAAACATTAAAAATTACTTTAACTGCTCAAAGTGCTACTAATCCTCTTAAAAAAATTGCTGTAGCTAATAAAAAAGTTACTGTTACAGTAAATGGTGTAACTTATACTGGAACTACTAATGCACAAGGTGTTGCTACTGTTAAAATTAAAATTAACAAAGCAGGAACCTATACTATTACTACAAGATTTGCAGGTAATCCTACTTACGGAGCTACACAAACTACTTCTAAAATTGTAGTAAGAAATTAAATTAGTTTAAAGTAGTCTTTTTTTGACTACTTTTTTTAATATTTTTATAAATTTACTTATTTTTTTTTATTTTATTAAATCTGATTTTAATCTAAAATAGAAGTGATTAAATGAATAAAAAGGTTTTATTTTTAATGAGTTTAATTATTGTACTTATTGTTTCATTAGGTCCTATTTTTGCTGCTGATTCTACTAATTATACAGTGGATTCTAATACTAGTACAAATTTAGAAACTCATCAAAATACTTTAGAAAATAATAATTTAGAATCTAATAATCAAAATAATAATTTAGATACTATACAAAATCTTAATAAGGATATAAATCCTCCTGTTAAAGATAATGAAAATCCGAAAACAATAACTGTTGATGGTTCATCTGAAAATCAAATGGATAATCCAACAATACAAAATGCAATTGATAGTGCAAATAATGGAGATACTATATTAATTACTGGAAATAATTATGTTCATGTTCATATTATAGTTAATAAAACATTGAATATTATAAGTCAATCAGGAACTAAAATGTCTGCTTGTCCAAGTCATACAACTGGATCTGGAAGTATTGGAATATTTTATATAAGTCCTGAAGCTTTTGGAACATTAATTTCTGGTTTTACATTAATTAATAATGGTATTAATGATGAATCTTATTCTGTTTTACCTTATGGTATATATGCAAAAAGTGTAGATAATGTAATTATTGAAAATTGTAATATAAGTTCTAATAGTGGTAATGGAATTTCTGCAGTTAATGGAAATAACTTTAAAATTAATAATGTGAATTTAACAAGTTCTAAAAATGGTATACTTTTAGAAAATATGAATAATATAAGTATTTTAAATAGTTTTATTACTAAATGTACTGTTGGAACAAATATAAGCTATAATTGTCGTGATATTTTAGTTAATAATTCTAATATTAGTTCAAATAAATTATTTGGAATAAATTTAGAATCAGCAGATAACGTAAATATTACAAATAATTATATAATGTATAACAGGGATGGAAGTACATTACAAACTTCTACAATTGGATCTGGAATTCTTGTAAATTCTAATGTTTCAAGTCTTAATGTTAAAGGGAATTATATAGTTCAAAATGGTATTTATGGTCTTTTAAATACTTATAAAGTAAAAAATCTCGATGGTTATAATGAGGTTATAGATAATAATATCTTTATTAATAATGGTGCAGGTAGTTCTGCAAGATCAGTTTATACTTCTAGATTTATTTATAGTAAAAATCAAGGAGATTATATTTATAATGAAGAAAATGATACTTATACTTATGTAGGAATGGGTAATGGAAATTATACTACTGCATCTAATACTATATATGTATGGCATAATCTTTTCTTAGCTGAAACTATGTGTGGTGCTACAGTAACTGTTGGTAAAGATTTTTATGATACAAATGAGAATTTAGTAATGTCTAGTGTTAAACAAATTAAACCAGGAGTATATGAAATTAATTTTTATACAAAATCTACTGGAGAAATTGCTAAAGATTTAAATACACCTGAAATAATATTTTATTTAAATAAAAATAATACAAATGCTGAACCTGTAAATGGGGACGTTTATAGGAAAGTTAGAATTGTTAATGGTGTAGCTATTGCAGATTTTACTAATGAATCTTATTATAAAACTAATAATGTTTTAACTGTTTTAGGTCCAGGTGTTACAAAAACTACTAAACCTGCTGTTACTAGACTTTCTGAAACATATAACATACCTGATGATAGTGTATTAAATGTTAAAAAATGTATTTTAGATATTGATATAGATGACAAATCTAATGTAATTGTTAAAGTTATTGATGAAGATGGTAAAATAGTTTCAAATGATAATATTACTTATTTAGTAAATAACACTCCATCAAATAAAATCTTTACTACAGATTCTAATGGTGAAGTAATTATCTCTGATTTACGTGGATCAATGAATTTAACAGTAGTTTATGTAGGTAATAAATATGACACTTCTAATAGTTCTGTCATTTTTGTTAGTTTATATAATGAAAGGAAATCTACTATTATTGAATATAAAAATATGACTCAAAAAGCTGTTGATTTTTATAATGGTGAAAGAGGAGGATACTTTAATACAGTACTTAAAGATCAAGATGGTAATGTTTTAGCTAATAAATCAGTTAGTATTGGATTTAATGGTGTTGTTTACAATTTAGTAACTGATGAAAATGGTGTTGCAAAACTTCAAATCAACCTTGCATATGCTGGAATTTACACCTTTGCAATATGCTTCTTAGGTGATGATGATTATAATGGTAGTTTTGAAGTTGCTAAAATTACTATTAATAAAAAAGTTTCTTATTTAACTCTTACTGGTAATACTACTGCTAAAGTAAATGTATACAAAACATTAAAAATTACTTTAACTGCTCAAAGTGCTACTAATCCTCTTAAAAAAATTGCTGTAGCTAATAAAAAAGTTACTGTTACAGTAAATGGTGTAACTTATACTGGAACTACTAATGCACAAGGTGTTGCTACTGTTAAAATTAAAATTAACAAAGCAGGAACCTATATTATTACTACAAGATTTGTAGGTAATCCTACTTATGAAGCTACACAAATTACTTCTAGAATTGTTGTAAAAAATTAAATTAGTTTAAAGTAGTCTTTTTTGACTACTTTTTTTAATATTTTTATAAATTACTTTTTTTTATTTTATTATTTAGATAAATTGTAAAACATACAGTTTAAAAACAAATAAAAATTGACTTACTATACTTAAATTTTTAATTAATAAAAAAAGAGACTTATACTGTATTTATTAGATTTATAAAAGATAGCAATTTTAAAAGATACAATTTCAAAATTAATGATTCTATAATTTTAATTTTTAATCCATTTATTTTTTTAAAATTTACTACGATATATTTATATATACATTTCGAAATAATATTAGTATTAAATAAAGGAAAATATGTGGATAAATATGGATTTATTATTTAAATATATGATATTATTAGTATTATGCTTCGGTTTAAATATTGGTTTATTATCAAATTCTTTATCTAATAAAAATAATAGTAGAAATTTACCTGTAATATATATAATATCACTATTTTTACTTTCTATTATTGCAATTAATTTTTCTAAGAATTTTTTATTTATAGACAAATTTTTTAATTATTATTTAATAATCTGTGCAGTAATCTTTATTGTTATTGTTTATTTATATGATAATTATGAGAATTTAAGAAAGTTATTTACAGTAATAATAAGTATTTTAAGTTTATTTTTATTTACAGTTGTTATTTCATTATCTAATTTAAATAATTTTACAATATTTGATGTTAATTCAAATTTAATAATTGATTCATTTTTAATTTGTATTTTAACTTCAATATTTATTGTAATTGGTAAAAAATTAGGAAATTCCTTAGAAAATTTTAATTCATATGTTCTTGGGGAATATATGATTGTTGAATCTATCTTTTTATTTATACTTGGTTTAACTTATAATTCTGTTAAAAATTTAGATTATACTTTATTTAATTCTTTTTTAATATTAAGTCCAAGTTATATGGTAAGTTCAGTTATTATTATACTAATTATTATTATAATAATTGGAATATTCATTGGAGATAAATTTAAATTAAATTAAAATATGCTTATTCAAAGTTAATATTTGAATATTAAAATATGTGATAAAATGATAATTCAAGGTACTGAATCATTAACTACATTACTTCATATTATTTCTGAAAGTTTACTTACACCAGTAATTATAATACTTGTTGCTTTTGTAGTAATTGTTTTACTTGCATTAGGTAGTTTTATTAATGAAAAGTTCACAAGAAAAGTTATTAAATCTGATGAACTTCAAGAATTAATTAGAAATTTATCTAATTCAGGTTCAGTCGAGGAAATGAAAGTATTAGTTAATAATAGTAATTTATTTGAAAGCCAAAAAAATGATTTAATAAAAATTATTAATAATTATGATATTAAAAGTGGTGCAAGAAAAGCACTTGCAAGTAAAATATTAGAGGAAGAAGAAACTAAATTTATTAAAAAAACAAGTTTAACTGATATTCTTATAAGAACTGGTCCTGTTTTAGGTTTACTTGGTACTTTAATACCACTTGGGCCAGGTCTTTCTTCTCTTGGAACAGGAGATATAAATACACTTGCACAAGCATTAATTGTTGCATTTGATACTACAGTTGTAGGTGTAGGTGTTGGTGCTCTTGCATATGTTATTTCTAAATATAGAAAAATATGGTATGAAGATGATTTAGCAACTACTGATACTGTTGCAGAGGTAATTATTGAAAATTTAAATAAACTTAATTATTAGGTGAATATTATGTTAAGAAAAAAAAGACGATTATCTAGGGATGATGGAGACCCTATGAGTGGACTTTCAAATCTTTCTGATGTAATGTTAGTTTTAGCATTAGGTTTTTTAATTTTTGCTATTATGGCGCTTCAAACTAATCCTAATTTAATTAATCATAATCAAATGCAATCACAATCTCAATCTCAATCACAAACTACAGAACAAATTAGTAGTTCACAAGCATTTAATAATTCATCAACTAGTGGTGCTTCAGATCAAAATGGTTATAGTGAAGTAGGTAAAGTTTACAAAGATCCAGAAACAGGTAAATTAGTGATGGTTTCATCGTCATAGTAATTTATTAAATTATATACTTATTTAATTAATATTTAGGAAGGTGCTAAAATGAAAAAAGGTATGATGACTCCTGCAAATGGCCATAGGGTTCAAGGAATGTCTAGTGAATCATTTTTAGATGGAAAAGAAATTTTAAATAATTTAAATCTTAATGGTAATGAAGTATTTATGGATGCTGGATGTGGAGATGGACATATTGCACTTGAAGCAAGAAATTTATTGAATAAAGATGCAAAAATTTATGCAGTAGATATATATGAACAATCTATAGAAGATTTAAAAAAACAGGTAAATGAAGAAAATATTGATAATATTATTCCGCTTGTTGGTGACTTTACAAGTCATGTAAATGTTTCTGATGATTCTATTGATGTAATTTTAATGGTTAATGTATTTCATGGTTTTAATGCAGTAAGAAAATTAGATGAAACTGTTGAAGAATTAAAAAGAATTATTAAACCTGGTGGAAAAATTGCTATTATGGATTATAAAAAACAAGAAGCAAGACATGGTCCACCTTATCCTATAAGAATGAGTTCTGAAGAAATTGAAGAACTTTTTAATAAACATGGATTAAAACTTTTAAAATTAATAAGTGATACTGGTGAAGATATCGAAACTGGTAAATCACATTATTTAATAATATTTACAAAATAATATATCTTTAATTAAAAAACATGATAATTATTTTTTAATATTATTTAAAATTTCTTATTAAGTTATATTTTAATTAATATTCTTTTTTTTATTTAAATACTTATTTTTTTATTTTTATATTATAAATTAAATATTTTCTATTCTTTTTATTATTAAAATAGATGGTTTTTAATCTTTTAATTTTTTATTGTTACATAATTTTTAATACTATTTATTTCATTTCGTTTATTTTATTTTAATTATTTAAAGTA